>JARGFK010000071.1 GCA_029211065.1 Desulfobacterales bacterium | reverse complement strand
AAAAGTGTGCACCTTTGCTCGAACCGAAGTCGGCTATTATTCCAGGCCGGCACCCGGTTCGGGCAAAACTTCGCGTCCTTTGAACCTTTGTGGTGAGATGAAAAGTTATACGTAATCGTATTCATTGGTTATATACTCAGTGACATTAATGGAATAAAGAAAAGTGTTTAAAACCAGAAAAAAGATGGGCTTTATCATCGGGCAGCAACTGGATGGAATTCGTATTCTACAGCCCGATCGAATCCCGAGTGATGCGACCGGATTTATGAGATTTGGCTGGGTGTCCGACCAAATAAATAATGCTCCGGAATACGACTTGAAATACGAAATATATCGCCCCTGGCATAAATACGACATGATCATCTTTATTAAATCCATGGGCCCCAGGAGCATGAAAGTATTGCGACGTAATAAGCAGAAAGGGGAAAAAGTAATATTCGATGCCAATGTAAACTATTATGAAATATGGGGGAAATTTTACTATGACGGTATGTCTCCTACGGAGCAGCAGCGCCTGGATGCCATAGAGATAACCAGCGTTGCTGATGCGGTCATAGCAGATTCAACATTCCTTGAGAATACATGCCGGAAATATAATCCTGAAGTCTGCTGGATTCCTGATAATGTAAATATGGATCTGGTCCCGTCCCGGCCAAAAAGCAAAATAAACTTAAATGGACGTTTGTCATTATTATGGAGCGGACAAGCAATCAAATTATTTGAGCTACTTGCGATTGAGAATATATTAAAGAAATTTAAAGAACGGATACACCTGGTACTGATAACCAATTCGCTGTCAAAAATTGATTCCTGGCATGCTGACTATAAAGAACGTTTTTTGGCCCTGCTTAATGATATCGAGCATGAGATTATTCCATTTCAATCAATAGCGCAGTTATTGGATATATATTCCAATGGAGGCGTTTGTATCGCACCCCGTTTTCTGGATAATTCGTATAACATGGCCCATACGGAATGGAAGATCACCCTTGGCATGGCGTGCGGGAATATGGCGATTTGCAGCCCTTTGCCAAGTTATGTTGATGTGGCCCAAAGAGCTGAAAATGGCGGCATTCGTATTTGCCATACTGCGGATGAATGGGATAATGCCCTGGACGAGTTGTTGACAAAAGACAGGATGCTGGATGATGAACGCGATGCAGCCCGAGCTCTGGTCGAAAGGTATTATTCCACTGAGGCGGTAGCTGCAAAGCATGCCGGCTTTGTCCAAAACGTGTTAACATCAATATAATCGTATTGTTCAAAAAGAATAAGAAGATTGCAGGTTGGGAATACATGCGAAGATTGTTGGGACATATTATAGCCGAAGCTGCATCCGCAAAAATCAAATTGAAAGCCCGTCGGGCTGCGGACGGCAAATTCGACCGGCCGAGAGTATCCTACGGTTTCGATCATGTGCCGGGCCCCGGTGAGCAGGCGCATGGCGGCATCGTAAAATTTCAAGGGATGCAGGGGTTATATGCCAACTCGCCGAAAAGTTACAATCTGCTCTATCTGCTGAGCAGTTATAAGAGTCCCTATGCGGGTCAAATAGCTGAAGCTTCCAAGAAGAAAGGCGCGAAGCTGGTTTGGAATCAGAACGGCGTTGCCTTCCCGGCATGGCATGGGCCGGGATGGGAAGATACCAACGCGCCGATGAGGACGCTGTTGCATCTGGCCGATTATGTATTTTACCAAAGTAAATTCTGCAAGGAATCGGCCGACCGCTTTCTCGGAATCCGGAAAGGGTCCTCTGAGATCTTATACAATGCAGTCGATACCGGCTTTTTCAAACCTGCGGAGATGGCGTCCGAACCCAGGGAATGGGCGCTGCTTTTGTCCGGAAGCCATTGGCAGTTGTATCGGGTTCAGGCGGCGCTGGAAACCCTGCATGCAATCCTTAAAAAAGCGGTCAACGCCCGGCTGATCATTGCCGGTCGATTCTGCTGGCATGCCGATTCGAAAAAAGCTGAAGATGAGGTAAAAGGAATCTGTCTGAAACTCGGGATCATGGACAGCGTCATCTTTCGGGGCCCATATACCCAGGCCGAAGCCGGTCATATGATACGCAAAGCACATATTTTGCTGCATACCAAATACAACGATCCTTGCCCGAGCGTCGTGCTTGAAGCAATGGCCTGCGGATTGCCGGTGGTCTATTCCGGGAGCGGCGGGGTGCCGGAACTCGTCGGGCCGGACGCAGGTATCGGCATACCCGCTCCGGCCGACTGGGATAGGCTCCACCCTCCGGATCCTGATGAGATGGCCGAAGCGGTACTGCAAGTCATGTCATCTTACAAAGTCTATTCCGAAGCCGCCCGACAAAGAGCGGTTGAAAACTTTGACGTGACGCCATGGCTGAGGCGGCACAAAGAATTGTTTGAATCTTTTATGTCAGGAGCAAGTTAAGCGCACATGCGGAGACTGCTCGCGAAAATACTGATCGCCCTTTTCAGGGCAACACCTTCTTCCTGGCGAAAGCAACTCTGCTGCCTTTCTTTTGAGGCGGCGGAAAGAAACCGTCAGCCTGCCGCGGGCCTGCGGGAGCTCATGTTCCTCGACGAACGCCTGTACCATCATCTGAATCAGGCCGCCATACGCTATGAGGGGGGCATACATCCCAAACACCGGCTGATGAATTATCACAGTTTTTTTGTTGATCGGATTGAAAAGGGTGAAAAAGTTCTTGATGTCGGCTGCGGAAATGGGACAGTTGCCATGCACATGGCTGAATCCGGCGCATTTGTCACCGGCCTTGATTTGAACGAGGAAAACATCAGCCTATCCCGAAAAAGATATCAGCACAAAAACCTCGAATTCATACGGGGTGATGCCACTGATGACGTTTCTGGCGGCCCATACGATGTGATTGTCATGTCAAACGTGCTTGAGCATATCCGGGATCGCGTGGAATTGCTCAAAAAACTGCAGAACAGTTGTACGCCCAGGCGATTTCTCATACGGATACCCATGTTTAACAGGCATTGGCTTGTTCCCCTGAAAAAAGAGTTGGGAATGCCCTATTTCAGTGATTCTACCCATTTTACGGAGTACACATTGAACAGTTTTAAGGCTGAAATGAAGGATGCCGGGCTCATGGTGCATCACCATGAATCGGCATGGGGCGAAATTTGGGCGGAGGTATTAAAGTGCCAATAATCACAGTAAGTTTGATTCATGATAAAGACGGTCTAATCCACATTTTTTTCCCTATAAGTCCCCTTTTGGTCCCTCCGCATTAAGTCCTCCAAGATACTTTCCAACGTTTTGACATGCCGGTCCCAGCCAAACTCTTCCGCTGTTTCTCGTGTATGTTTCTGTAACAATTCATATTTCTTGTTGTCGGAGAGTAAGGCATTAACGGCATCCGCCAAATTCTCGGCTGTCATTTCATCGAGTAAAATCCCGTTATAGTTATGGGCAATTGTTTCCGTCAATCCGCCGGACCCGGCCCCGATTACAGGGGTCCCGCAAACCAGGGCCTCTACCGGAACCATGCCGAAAGGCTCCTCCCGGCTCGTAAATAATACCAGCTTTGCCTCGGCATATAATTTGGGCAGGTCATTGTCCGCTACCCGGCCGATAAAATGAACGCGATCGGTAAGATTGAGGCTTTTGGTCAAGGCCATCAGGTTATCTTTTTCTTCCCCCTCACCGCCAATAACCAGCCGGTACGCTTTATCTTTCACTTCCGACATGGCCTGGATGGCAATGTGTACATTTTTAAATTTAGTCAACCGGCTGACCATTAATAGATATTTCTTTTTATCCGCCTGTGGTGAAAAGTATTCAAGATCAATCCCCGGGTATAAATAGTCAGCAACGTGCCTGTGGTAAACCTTCTCAAAAAGTCTACTGCTGAATCTGGAATTACTCACAACATGATCAGGACCTTTGGATACCAGAAATAAATCAACAGCCTTTAATAAAGGGTTTAACAACTTGGCGCCGATCCGAATGAACGGATGGGTTATGGATTCTATCCATTGCGGAATGTGAATAAATGCGCTGGGCTCATGGCAATACCATAAACAAAGAACCTCTTTGTGAAAAAGTTTATAGATAAAGCCCCACCAATTCGCAGGCAGAACATTCGGTATGATGATCCCGGGAGAAAATCGATTGAGTTCGCTATGTATCTTGTATTGCACCCACGGAAATGTAAGCCAAAACATCGGACTACTCGACAAAGGGCCGCCGATTTCAATAAAGCATAAGGCGGGATACCTGTTTTTATAATCCGAATCGGCCCGGATACAGATTATCCGCACGTTGTACCTTTCCGGGTTGAGGCGGCTCGCAGCCTCGATAACGGCATTGCCGGCCCCGCCCGGAAGGGTGAAATGGGGATGGAGAAAAATCAAATCAATTTTAGGGTGCGTCCCTGTATTCATAGAAACCGGTATAACAGGCACAAGCTCCTGTAATGAATATAGTGCCGGAAAATAGGGTATATGTCTTTTGGGCGGGCATGCCTTTTGGCGGTCAGGTACGTCTCAAAAGCCGCTTTTTCGTAGTTCCTGCTGTTTTTTGACTCGGCCTGCCATCTGAAATTTGCCAAAAACCTGTTTATGAATAAAGGATCATACTTTTTGCCGATTCTTAACCAGTAATCGTAATCCATGGAATATCTGCAATTAAGATCCAGCGGCCCGACCGCGTTGAATATGTCTCTAGTGAAAAATACAGCGGGCTGGGAGATAAAGTCTTTTGAAAGCAGCCGCCGGTAGGAATACTTTTTGCTTTCAATTATTTTGTACCAGGTGATCAGCCGCCGTATCTCCCGGTCATTTTCATCGATATTTTTGCAGTTGCCGAAACACCATTTAAACCCGACATTGCGATACCGCTCAGCAACCTCGGAAAGAACCCCCGGCCTATACGTATCGTCTGAATTCAGCCATCCAAGCAACTCTCCGGAAGCCATCTCAAAGCCCTTGTTGATGGCGTCGGACTGACCCTGATCTTTTTCTGAAATATATCTCAATCGATGCCGGTATTTCCTGATAAAATCCAGTGTATTATCGGTAGACCCGCCATCCATGATAATATAATCCAGCTCAAAGTCCCCTGTTTGGCCTAATACACTCAAAATGGTTTTCTCAATAAATTTCCCCTGATTGAAGGAGGGTGTGACGACGGATATTTTCATCAAATAATCTCTTCCAAAAATCCCCGGAAAGCCTTCAGCATTCGCCACAAATTGGAAGGGTTTCCAATGAGCCGTTTCATATAACTCCAGATAATCACGGGTCGCAGGTAGAATGCCTTCATAAACCGTCGGCGGTAATCCATGAGCTTTTTTTCGGTTAAACCGCGGGGCACATAAACCACATCCAGCAGATTCATTTTTTCAAAGTCATTTTGGAGTGTTCCATGTTGCGCTGCAATCGCATGCATCCTGGAACCGGGAAAGGGCGTCAGGGTAAACACGCTCATATCATCCAGAGGAATCCGACGGGCAAAGTCAATCGTATGTTGCATGGTCTCCTCTGTTTCATAGGGCAGCCCGAATATAAAATAGGCTTTGCTCAGGATGCCGGCTTCACGGCTCAGTTTAACCGCGGCCTCAATCTGAGAAAGCGTGATTCCTTTTTGAACAAAATCCAATATTTTCTGATTGCCCGACTCCACCCCGTAGTTTATCTGCCAGCAGCCAGAACGCTTCATTAACAGGAGCAGCGCTTTATCGTTGACGGAATTGACCCTGCCGCTGCAGGACCAGGATATATTCCAGCGGGCGTTTAAAAAACCTTCGCTTATTTTTATGACCCGCGACCTGTTAAGCAAAAGCTGATCATCCTCAAAAATGATTTCCCGGATTTGATAATTTGTTACCAGATAATCAATCATTTCCAAAACATATTCGGCGCTGTGGTACCGGATCTTTTTTTTGAAGACCGACGTGTCGCAAAAAATGCAATTGTTGGGACAGCCCCGGGATGACACGATATGCATTGCCGGAAGTTTTTTATACTTAAACAGCGCCGGATGATACTGTGAAGGAAAGTTGTCCAGAAGGTCCCAGGCTGGAAAGGGTAGGCTGTCGAGACTTTGAATGGGGGGACGATTCGGCCCAAAAACGACTTTGCCGTCTTTGCGAAGCACCACACCCGGCACATTTGAAGGAGAGTTGCCCGCTGCCAACCTTTCAACCAGATCGACCAGGGTGTGTTCGCCTTCCCCCATGACCCCATAATCAAAAACCGGATAATCCCGCAGGGTCTGTTCAGGAACAGCGGTGAAATGCGGCCCGCCGATGATGATCGCTGCGGAGGGATAAAGCCCCTTTAACATCTCGGCCAGTTTTACTGTTTTGAGAAGCGAGGGTGTAACCGCAGTTAAGGCGATGATATCCGGCCGGAAGCGTTTGGCTTCTTCCAATGTTTTTTCATATCCCGCACCCTGCGCCGAAGCGTCCCAGATGCGAATCCGGTGGCCGGCCTTCCGCAGCGTCGCCCCCAGCATGAGGAGCCCCAGGTGCGGAAGCGTAGCTCCCAAAGGGGCCAATTTCCCATACCTTTCTTCTAAAAGATATGGGGCATTTGCGAGAAAGATCGAAGCCATGTCTGGTTTTATCTTATCCCCTCACCCCAACCCTCTCCCCAAGGAGAGGGAATTTTCCAGTTAAAAAAACGGACATGTGGGTCATTCATTCTTGGATTGTGGCTTTTCCGATAATTCTTCAATCTTTGTTCTGAGAAGGGCATTTTCCTGCATTATATTTTTTACCTGATCAGACAGGCTGGATATCCTTACAGAGAACTGGACGGAGAGTATCATCAGAAATAGCAGCGCGCCGATAAACAAGGCGGTGGTAGGAAGAACCGCTCCGATAATCCTGCTGATGGCGGTAAGCCATTCATATTTAATCACCATCAAAAACATCAATATGCTGGTCAAGAGCCATAGCCAGGAATACTCCTCCCTCAATTTCCGCCTCCGGACAAGCTCCAGAATAAATACAAATACAAATACGCAAATAAGAATCATGGCTATTTTTTGTCGTATCAACATATTGCTTATGTCCTCCAAATATTTCTTTGTTCATTCGCCGGTTACGGGTGACTTGTACCAGCCAGCTTAGTACATATGAACATAAATACGATGACATTTCAATTCGCTAAACAATCCCGGTGAATAAAAATCCCTCCCCCCTCCCTTTATGAAAGGGAGAAGAAAAAAATCTTCCCTTTTGTTAAAATCCTCCCTCAGCCGCTCGGCTGCTCTCCCTGCAGGCCCCAACTTTGTCAAAGGGGGGAACGGGGGGATTTCATTAGGAAGTTCGTTCAAATCCAGTTTGAAAAATACCTCACCAAATTTACGTGAAATTATCCTTAGGGATTTGGCAAAGCACGTTTTCTTAGCAACGTCATAAAAAGCGATAAAATCATCTTGAATATGTAATAAACCGGTTTTAGCCCTGAATGCATGGATTTTCCCATAGACCGCCGCGACATCATCATCGGAAACTCTTTAATCTTAAAGCCAGCCCGATGGGCGATCACAATGATATCGGCATCCGGAAAATCAGAGGGGAAAAAATCCTGGGTAAAAAAAGCGACAACCTTTCGATTTAAAGCCTGATATCCGGAAGTGGGATCGGTAATCTTAAAACCCACGATTGTGCTCGTCAAAAAGGCAAATATCTTGATGCCCCATTTTCTGGCGATACCGGTCTGGGGTAAGGTCCAAGCACCTTTTCCCGCTGCGTTTTTTTTTAGAAACCTTGAACCTAAGACCAGATCCCCTTCCCCGGTCTTAACCATCTTCAACAATTCGGGGATATATCCCGGATCGTGCTGGCCGTCTCCATCCAGTTGAACGAGATAGTCATATTCACGATTGATGGCATATTTATATCCGGTCTGTAAAGCTGCACCATAGCCCATATTTACCAAATGCCGAATCACTTTCGCGCCTGCAAGTTCGGCATGGGATGCTGTGTTATCTGCAGAACCATCATCTATGACAGCGACATCTATCTTTGTATCTGTCTTTTTTATCTTTGCAACGATATCACCGATATTTTTCTGTTCATTGTAAGCCGGTATGATAACCAGAACTGTGTCATCCGTTTTTTTGTTCATGTTATAGAAAATCCTGATGGGCAACACCCTTTATGCGTTTTCCGGACAGACTTTTCATTGAAGAAACTTGACTTGAAAATGAAAAGTCTTTATTAATTAAGACTTTAATTGTTTTCACGTTAAAATGAAATAAAAACTTTTTTTGATAAGCAATTTTTTTATGAAACAGACTATTCAAATCATCATTCAAAATGCCGCCATAACGGCACACCGTCAGGGTGTTCTGCCCTCATCCACACTGCCGGAAATAACGATTGATGAGCCTAAAATTGAAGCACACGGCGACTTTTCCACCAATATCGCCATGGTGACGGCATCCGCCCAGAAAATGCCGCCTCGCAAAGTTGCGGAAATCATATTGAAATACATGGACGATCCGGACGGTGTCATTGCAAAAACAGAGATTGCCGGTCCCGGTTTTATCAATATTTTTATCAATCCGGCATCCTGGCTCCCGGTTTTAAAGGCCGTCCACAAGGAGGATACCCATTTCGGCGCTGTGGATATCGGTCAGGGCAAACGGGTCCAGGTTGAATTTGTCAGCGCCAACCCCACCGGTCCCCTGCATGTGGGGCATGGCCGCGGAGCGGCTGTGGGCGACAGCGTGGCAAATGTCCTGTCTTTTTGCGGTTATGACGTTCAGCGCGAATACTATATCAATGACTCCGGCCGTCAGATCCGAACGCTGGGACGTTCTGTTTTTCTGAGGTATCAGCAGCAATTAGGCGAAAACATCGCCTTTCCGCGGGACTGTTACCAGGGAGACTATATTGTTGGTATCGCCAATGAAATCAAAAAACTAAAAGGAAACAGCCTGCTTGAGCAAGGCGATGACAACGCCATCGGATACTGCGCCCGCTATGCCGCCGATACCATCTTGGCGGATATCAAAAAAGACTTGATCGCCTTCGGCGTCACCCACGACAACTGGTTCAGCGAGCAAAGCCTGTTCGATTCCGGCCATGTTGACCGGGTCATCAGCGAATTTAAGAACAAACAGACTATTTATCAAAAAGACGGCGCCCTCTGGTTCAACACCAGCCGTTTCGGCGATGAAAAGGACCGCGTGGTCGTTCGCAATAACGGCCTGACAACTTATTTTGCCTCCGACATCGCCTATCACCACGACAAGTTTGATCGGGGGTTTGAGTGGGTCATCGATGTCTGGGGCGCAGATCACCATGGCTACATCCCGCGCATGGCGGCGTCTATCGAAGCCTCCGGCTACCGCCGCGACCAGTTTAAAGTTATCCTGGTTCAACTGGTCAACCTGTTAAGGGGGGGCCTGCCGGTGGCCATGTCCACCCGTTCCGGTGAATTCGTTACCCTGAAAGATGTCGTCGATGAAGTCGGCCGGGATGCGGCTCGTTTTATCTTTTTAACCCGCCATTACGAAAGCCCCCTCGATTTCGACCTGGAACTTGCCAAGCAAAAGACCAATGACAACCCGGTTTACTATGTACAATATGTCCATGCCCGCATCGCAAGTATTGCCCGTAAAGTCGGGGAAAAAGATATTTCAACAGCAGAATGGGATGCCGATGCCCTCGCCCGGCTTGTAGAACCGGAGGAAATCCAACTTATGAAAACGCTGGCGCGATATCCTGAAACGGTCAGCAGCAGTGCCGCTTATTTAGAACCCCACCGCATCACCTTTTATCTCATGAACCTTGCATCTTGTTTCCATGCCTATTACAATAAACACCGGGTCTTGGCCGAAGACCCTATTCTGACCCGCGCTCGATTATATCTGGTCCTGGCGGTGCAAAAAGTCATCCGCAACGGCCTCGTACTGCTGGGGGTGTCGGCACCACATAAGATGTAATATAGGCAGTTTGAATGGATGAATGGCTTCGCGCAGAGGCGCAGGGGCGCAGAGAATGACTGAAAATGACATAGGGACAGAAGAATAATACCCACTGCGGCTCAGCGTCTCTGCGGGAGAAAAGAAACTTTTGGGGTTATCCATTTTATAAAGGGAAGCAGGGTGGGCTTTTAGAATAAACAATGGCAAAACAAGCTGATAACAATCTTCCTTCAGGCAATTCCGGCCGAAAAAGCACAACCCTCTGGCTCTGTATTATTTTTTTTGTGTCGGCCTGGATGTTTGTCCTCGGGGTTTTGGTGGGCCGGGGAACAGCGCCGGTGCATTTTAATATTGAATCACTGCAAAAGGAACTGGCTTCGCTGAAAGAAGCCGTGCAGATGAAGGAACAGCTATGGTATAAAAACCGTTCCGAAGCAGTCCCCGACAAACCCGATCTTGAATTTCATGAAGCTCTTAAAAAAAACCAGGTTGAACCGCGTCTTAGCCTGGAGGCCAACCGCCCCGAAAAACCGGATGAAAACATAAAAAAAATACCGGCGGCTGGGAACAAAAAACTGTCTGAAAGCACGCCCAAACCTGCCGAATCCGTTGATGGTCCTAAGCTTAGACCCGACAATGACAATATGCCGGGCAATCTCACCATCCAGGTGGCCGCGTTAAAGGAGGCAAAGTTTGCCGATATAAAGGTGGCCGAGCTCAGACGGAAGGGTTACCCGGCATACCGCACCACCGGGACAGTACCCGGGCAAGGCACCTGGTACCGTGTCAGAATCGGAAGTTTTAAAGACAGAACAGCGGCAACCCGGATGCTGGAGCGATTGAAAAAGGAAAATATTAAAGGGATAATTGTGCAGAAATGAAAATCACCAAAGAAGAAGTCCAGCATGTAGCCCATCTGGCCCGGCTTGACATTGATGAACGTAATATGGATGCCCTGGCCGGTCAGATTGGAAAAATCCTGGACTATGTGGACATGCTCAGTCGGGTCAACACCGAAGGTGTAAAACCCACCACACACGCTATTCTACTGACCAATGCCTTTCGTGAAGATTCTGAAACCGTTCACATGGACCGGGAAAAATCCATGGCCAACGCCCCGGACAAACTTGACGCCAATTTTTTGGTACCCAAGGTGATTGAATGAGTGCTTTATTTCATAGATATAGTCATGTATTTTGTAAACCGAATCTGAATGTGTTTTCTTAAAGAAATCCCCTAAAATCCCCCTTTACAAAGGGGATTTTTAAGGAAAAAAAACTCCCGTTCCCCCTGACATAAGGGAGCTTAATCCACTTATTCCCCTCTTTGGAAAAGGGGGGCGGGGGGGATTTTAAAAAAATGGGTCGAAAATAATGAGTTTATACAAACTGACCATTCATGAAGCACACGCGCTGCTGCAAAAAAAAGAAATAACCGCCCGGGAACTGACCTGTTCCGTGCTGGATCGAATCGAAGCAATAGAACCGAAAATTGATGCCTATCTCACGGTTGCGGCCGATAGCGCCCTGGAGCAGTCTCGCACGGCTGATCAAATGATATCCTCGGGCCGGTTCACTCCGCTTTCCGGCATCCCGCTGGCAATCAAAGACCTGATCTGCACCGAGGGAATACCCACCACCTGCGCATCAAGAATTCTGGAAAATTTTGTGCCCCCTTATGACGCCACCGTCATGCAAAAGCTCAAAAACTCAGGCGCGGTAATCATCGGAAAGACAAACATGGACGAATTTGCCATGGGGTCATCCACTGAAAATTCAGCCTTCAAGCCAACCCGCAATCCCTGGGATCTAAAACGAATCCCGGGCGGATCCAGCGGCGGATCGGCAGCGGCCGTGGCAGCCGACTTATGCATGGGAGCCTTGGGGTCGGATACGGGCGGGTCCATCCGGCAGCCGGCCTCTCACTGCAGCGTCGTGGGATTAAAACCGACCTACGGCCGGGTGTCGCGCTACGGTCTGGTGGCCTTTGCCTCTTCCCTTGACCAGATTGGCCCTCTGACCAAAGACGTCACCGATTGCGCCATTATTCTAAACGCCATCTGCGGCTATGACGCCAAGGATTCCACCTCGGTCCCCGAGACGGTTCCGGATTTTACCGCCGCCTTGACAGAGGGGCTTAAGGGACTGACTGTGGGGATTGCAGATGAATACACCTCTTCCGAAGGGCTTCACCCTGAAGTGTCCGCTGCCTTTCAAAAGGCCGTCGCGGTCATCCAAACCCTGGGCGCCAAAACCGTTTCCGTGTCCCTGCCCCACACCCGCTATGCCGTTGCCGTCTATTACGTAATTGCACCTTCTGAAGCCAGCTCAAACCTGGCCCGCTACGACGGCGTTAAATATGGTTTCAGAGACAAAAATCCCGACACTCTTTTGGACATGTACCGCCGGACGCGCTCTGCCGGCTTCGGCCCTGAAGTTCAGCGACGGATTATCATCGGCACCTACGCCCTTTCAGCCGGATACTACGATGCCTATTATAAAAAAGCGTCCCAGGTGCGGACCTTGATCATGGCCGACTTTAAAAAGGCCTTTGAAACCTGCGACGTGATTCTGTCGCCGGTGGCCCCCACACCGGCCTTTAGCATCGGCGAAAAAACCGAAGACCCGCTGACCATGTATCTTTCCGATATTTTTACCCTTTCCGCAAACCTGGCCGGCATTCCGGGCATGTCCGTCCCCTGCGGATTTTCAGATGCAGGGCTTCCCATCGGCCTGCAGTTGATGGGGAGCCATTTCCGGGAAGAAACGCTCCTGAAAACGGCCTATAATTTTGAAAGGGCAACCGACTTTCACCAGCGCAGGCCGGAATTGTGAAATAGGCTAAAGGGAATTAGGCAGAAGGGGTTTAGACTGAAGGGTAATTATGCACAAGCACACAAAAATATTAAACCAAAATTCCAAAAAAATGAGAACGTCTTGAAATGCTTGATTTGTGCCTTACAAGTTGTTTTATAGCCTTCGGCCTTCAGTCTTCAGCCTATCTACCTGAACAACCCCGGTCGACAGGCATAAAGGCCGACTTTGGGGTGCGAAATAATTTTGAAAATAATTAAGGAGGATATCTTCCATGCCCATCGAACCCCAGGGAGAAGATCTGCGTAAAGCCGTGAAGTGGATCTCGGAAGAACACTTGGACAATCCGAATAAAAAAGCCCGGCAGCTTATTGAAGCCGCCTGCCTGAAGTTTAATCTGTCGCCCAAGGACGCCGATTTTCTGGCCCGGTGTTTAAAAGAGGCTGAAGGTAGATAGACTGTAGACTGAAGGATGGTCGGGCGTCCCAGGCTTCGCCCCTGCGGGGTAACGCCGGGCAGGCAGAGGGCGGGATTTCAGCGATCGAGTGTTAACTCTTTTCCCCTTTTGAAAAAGGGGGGCAGGGGGGATTTTAAAAAAGACAATAACTGAACCCTGAGCTCTGAGCCCACTTCAGCCTTCAGTCTATTTGCCTTCAGCCTATATACCTGACAAGAGCAATGATATGTCCCTCATAAAAATACTCCCTGAAATACTTTCCAATAAAATCGCCGCCGGCGAGGTGGTGGAGCGGCCGGCTGCGGTGGTGAAAGAACTGGTTGAAAACGCCCTGGACGCCGGCGCAACACGCATCCTGGTTGAAATCGAAAACGGCGGCCGCTCCCTGATTCGGGTTTCCGACAACGGCAGCGGCATGCCCCGGGACGACGCCCTGCTGGCCATCGAGCGCTATGCCACCAGCAAACTGGCCGACGACGCCGACCTATTCAGCATCCGGACCCTGGGGTTCAGGGGTGAGGCCCTGCCCAGTATTGCGGCGGTGTCCCGCTTTACACTGATAACCCGGCCCAAGGATGCGGACGCCGGCACCGGCGTTTATCTGGAGGGCGGCAAACTCAAAAAGGTTGCCGATGAAGGCGCCCCGGTCGGCACCATGGTATCCGTCCGACAACTGTTTTTCAACATCCCGGTCCGCCGCAAGTTTTTAAAGACGACTGCCACTGAAATGGGCCATATTACCGACGCCGTTGCCACCATTGCCCTGGCCTGGCCGGATGTCCAGTTCCGTCTGCAGCACAACCGCAAAACAATCAAGAATTTTTCAGCCGCCGATCCAGCCTTACGGACAGCCGATGTTTTGGGACAGGACCTTTTAAAGGCGCTTTACGAGATCGCCTTTAATGAAGATGCCGTTTCAATCTCCGGCTGGGTTTCAGACCCCCGGGTTGCCCGCAGTTCGGCCCAGGGAATCTACCTGTTTGTAAACGGTCGGCCGGTACGGGACCGGACAGTTCTACACGGCTTGATGGCCGGTTACGAACGCCGCCTGATGAAAGGGCAGTTTCCGGTGGCCGTCCTTTTTATAAAGGTCCCCTTTGACCGGGTGGATGTGAATGTCCATCCGACTAAAAACGAAGTCCGCTTTACCGATCCAAACCGGGTTCATGATGCCGTCCGTACAGCAGTAGCAGCAGTATTGGGTCGAACCGGGCGGCCCGGATGGGTTACTGCCCCGGTAGTGTCTGCAGCCGGCACCAAACCACCTGGGCTTGCGGAACCTATGGCGGTCTTTAGGCGCCAGACACCGCAAAGCAACTCAATTAGCATCGAACCTTTAAAAGCTGCTGACCGCACCCCGCCGCAGGATCAGCCGCCCCTCTGGGAACCGGAACAGCTCGATAACTGGCAGCCTATCGGCCAGTTCCGCGGCACCTATATTCTGTGCGAGGCCGGAGATGAGCTGATCCTGATTGACCAGCACGCCGCCCACGAACGCATCCGTTTTGAACAGCTCAAACAGCAGACTAATGCATCACGCAAGAGCAGCCAGCGTCTGCTGATCCCGCAAACCATTGACCTTGATCAGCGCCAGGCCGCCGCCCTTTCCGAAATTCTTGCCGGACTTCAAAATATCGGCCTCGAGATCGAGCCCTTTGGCGGCAGCACGTTTGTGGTTAAAGCCGTTCCCGCAGTGCTCGCCGGCCGCGAAATCGAGCCCCTCATCCGGGAGGTGGCGGAAACGCTGACGGAAACCGGTTTCAGCGCCGGGATTGAAAAGGCCCTGGAAGAGTGTCTGGTGGTCATGGCCTGCCACGGCACCCTGCGCGCCAACCGGCCGCTTTCCCAAAAGGAAATGCAGCACCTTGTCGAGGCGCTCGGCCGGTGCAACGACCCTTCCCACTGCCCCCACGGCCGCCCCACCTGGATTAAATGGAATGTCCGGACTATAGAAAAGTTGTTTGGGCGAATTGTTTAAATAGGCTGAAGGCTGAAGGGGTTTAGGCTGAAGGCAAACAAACCGCCTTTAAATACAACTTGTCCGTTGTCGGTTGGTATGCTGCGGACAACGGGAAGTGCCTCTCCATTATCTCATCCTCTTTGAAAATGGAATTCTTATCTATTTCTTCCTTTGAAAAAGGAAATCCTTCTTGTGTCATCCCCCTTTGAAAAAGGGGGGCAGGGGGGATTTTAAAAAACCGAGGTGCGCATTAACAGAAGCATAACCAACTTTTTAAATTCAGAAATCCCTCCCGACCTCCCTTTAAAAAAGGGAGGAGAAGAGGGTCCCTTTTTCAAAGAGTGGCCTTTCCTTCAGTCTTCAGCCTATTTGTTTTGTTATGCTCCGTCACTATTGGGTAAACACTGGCCGCTATCTTTAATCGGGATGATCCGCCGCTCAATATCCATCCAGATTTTTCGCTTCATCATGCGCAGATCATATTCGGTTTGCAGATTCAGCCAAAACTGAGCTTCAACTCCAAAATAACGCTGCAGCCGCAAGGCTGTGTCAGCCGTAATGGCTCTTTTCCCGTTCACAATTTCACTTATCCTGTTGGGAGGGACTGAAAGGTCCCGGGAAAGCTGGTTAATGCTGATACATAAAGGTTTTAGAAAATCCTCGCGTAGAACTTCACCAGGATTTATCGGATCAAGATTTTTTTGTGTAGTCATAGGAACACCTCAATGATAGTCCGTAATTTCAACTTCGTACGCATTTCCGTCATGCCATTGGAAACATTGATCAACCGTCATCTAACAGCTTGCAGTGAAATCAAAAACAGGAACCTCGACTTTCTTAACAGGCGCAAATTGTTCTTTTGCAAATTTCAATAATTCGTCCGTAACCTCAGGGGAATAAGTCTTTTCCCCGCACCGCTCACAAACTTCAGCAGGGACATTCTCAACAAAAAAATATTTGCCTTCTTCTTCATAGCTGAAGGTAACGCACATTTTCCTTGTTTTTCCCCCGCAAAAAACGCATTTCATTCTTTTTTCCTCCTAACCCTGAAATCTATCCATTCGGCTTCATCCGGATCGTAAGCGGTAATCGCAACAACCGGATAGCTAAGATTATCAGAAAGATCAAATTTTTGTCTTTATTTCAAGACAATCGCAAAACTTAACGAGTTGTATGCGGCTGACGAAATTCAATAGCTTCTCTAAAAAAGAGATAAAAAATGCTTGATTTATCTCTTTTTTAGAGATAAACAATCTCTCATGAAAGATATCATCGCACAACTAATTGATGACTTCCACGAATGGAAATTGCCGAAACCGCTAGCCCGAGACAAAGAATTATTCGAAATAAAAGACAAGGCAAATGTGGTTATCGGCATGCGACGTGCCGGAAAAACCTGGTTTTGTTTTCAGAAAATAGCTGATCTCCTTGCAAAAGGTGTCCAAAAAGAAAAAATTCTATATCTGAACTTTGAAGATGACCGGCTCCTTGAATTTAATGTCCATTATTTTAGGGAAATTCTTGACATATACTATGCAAAATATCCGAAACATCGCAATTCCCGGTGTTATTTTTTCTTTGATGAGATTCAACGTATCGACCAATGGGAAATGTTCATCAGGCGTATGCTGGATACTGAAAACGTTCAGGTCTGTCTTACAGGCTCATCTTCAAAATTACTGAGCACCGAGATCGCGAGCACGCTGCGGGGGCGTTCCCTGTCAATTGAAATATTTCCATTTAACTTTCCTGAATTTCTGAAATATCATGGACTGTTTAAAGACAGGCCAAAAACATTCGGAGCAAAAACAGCTTCCCTGCTTCGCAAGGCTATAAACGACTACCTCGAAATCGGCGGCTTCCCGGAAGTACAGGAACTGGACCGCAACCTCCGTGTTGAAATACTGCAGGGATACATAGACTCCGTTTTACTAAAAGACGTAATCGAACGTCATAATGTCAGTAATGTCATGGTTCTAAAGTATCTGGTTCGTCATATAATGAATACGCCCGGGGGAAAGTTCAGTGTAAATAAATTTTACAATACAATGCAAAGCATGTCGGTCAAGTGTACCAAGAATAGTTTATATGAATATCTTGATCATTTAACAGACGCGTTTTTATTTTATAAAGTTCCCATTCACACCCGTTCTGAAAAATCAAGGCTTATAAATCCAACCAAAGTTTATTCCATCGACACAGGCCTTTTAAATGCCATGACATATCGGAACTCCTCTGATTTTGGCCCTTTTTTGGAAAACATGGTGTTTATGCAAATGCGCCGTAAGGGATACAATATTGAATATGTGAATACAAAAGACGGATATGAAACAGATTTTATAGCCCGGCATAAAGTTACCGGTGATGTGCAGCTAATCCAGGCATGCTGGGAGATGTCAAATAAACTGACCTTCGAAAGGGAACTCCGGGGCCTGAAAAGTGCAATGGCTGAATTGTCGATACATTCCGGAACAATCGTAACCTGGAATGATGATGTCGTTCTCGATAATGAAATTAAGGTGGTCCCAGCCTGGAAATGGATGCTGGAATAAGAATCAGGTGTCGGGTATCAGGGTCCAGGGATTGGCGGTTGCAGCAAAAATCAAACAAGATACTGCTTGTCAGTTGTCCGTGGTCCGTTGACAGTTGTAAAGCTACGAATAACTAGACATGCCTCTCCATGAACTCATCCCCCTTTGAATAAAAAGCCCCCCTTGATTTCTTCCTTTTTGAAAAGGGGCTCTCCATCATCAATTCCCCCTTTGAAAAAGGGGGGCAGGGGGGATTTTAAAAAAAAGTCAAAGCACGTGTTTTAAGAAGTATATCAAATTTTCCGGATTCAGAAATCCCTCCCGACCTCCCTTTAAAAAAGGGAGGAGAAGAGGCACCCTTTTTCAATAGGGGGGTTTTTCCTTCAGCCTAAACCCCTGCTCCCTGAATCTTGCCACGGACAAAAAAACCCCGGGGCGCGAAAGGATCGCATCCCCGGGGTGATGTTACAATGGTACGATAGTTACTTTACACACGATTAGAAGCGAAGCGTGAGCACATGCTTCACGGTGTAGGTATTGTCTATATTCGTAATACCTGATTTGAAATAGTCACCGGCGTCAAAATAACCGCCGTAGAATCCCCATTTCAGGTTTTTCATGACTTTCCACTCGGCCCAGCCGTCAAATTCCGTGCCGATTTTATCATCCACGCCGGCCGCAACTTCTTGGGCTGTAAAACCGCCCACGCGCACGCCGAAATTCCAGGCCTTGGTGGCATTCCATTCAGCATCGACATACCACATCTGGACACCGGTAGTAATTATACCGAAAGGATCTCCGGAATCGTTGACAATCTGGTCAACATCCGTGGCCACGACAAACAGACCCCAGTCATCGCCAAGACCGCCGCCACTTGCATTGGTTTTCTCTAGTGTTGTAGCAGTGCCAAGATCCTCGCCTTGCACCCAAGCATAGCCGCCACCTACCGTGAACGCACCGAACGAATAGTCGGCTTGGAGCGTCCAGGCCAGCTCTTCCGTATCGGTGGTTAGATCGCCGGCCGCATCCGGATCGATTTCACCGTTCGCCCATTTCAGCTCGCCGCGCAGGCCTAAGCCGCCGAACTTGACATCAAAATACGGCAAAAGGTTATAGGCAGTCGTTTCGGCATTTGTAGAGGATTTGCCGTTGACATAAGCACCGAGCAAGCCGATGGCACCGAAGTCAGCCTTGTAGACACCGTAGAGGTAGTACACATCGGTGTCGCTGTCCGACCCATTACCACTTCCCCAGTCGCCTTCAGCATTTTTCTGCAGAATGATACCGGTGGAAACATTGCCGAACTTGGTGTCAAACCTTACGCGGTCATAATCTTCGTTATTGTTAAGGAAGTCCAGACCCCAGGCGCCGCCTGCCATGCGGCCAAGTGCGAATTTGCCGAACGGGGCGGTAATGGTCATCCAGAGGCGGTCAACATCGATGACGGCGGTGCTTTTGGCCTCGGAACCTGTGGAACCAAATTTCGTTCCGTCAAAGATGTCCATCTTAAAATCAAACCGCAACGCATCGCTGACGATAAAGGCCGGTGTCAGCCGAAAGCGATGGCGCCATGCCGCGCCGCCGTCTTGAGTGTCTTCATTAAGGGTGGGATTGGCCTGATACCGACCTTCCACCCGGTAATACCCGCCCAGCTCAACTTTGGTGGCTGCTGCCGGCATCGCGAACATCAGGATCGCAACGAGCGCAATCCCGGTTACCAGTAGTTTCTTCATCTGTTTTCCTCCTTAAGGAATTCAAAAACCTTACTACTTAATTACTTAATTAACGTCAATTAGTCTCCCGGGCTTGTCAGCCCCGGCTGTGTCGGACAGGCACACCCCCTTTCTCAACCAAGCTGCTCCGGCCCCGCCAACAAAGCCGAACCGGAGCGCAACACACCAGCTTCAAAACAACTCGATTAAAGACGCTAATATTTTTTGGCTTTTTATAATGATCGTATTCATTTGTCAAGGATTTTGTTAGGTTTTAGGGATTTAGGCTGAAGAAAGATCGGGTTTCAGGGGTCAGGGGTCAGGGGCCGGGGTTCAAGGATCAGTTTTTTTCCGGATTGATTTCCGTAAACCGTTTAGCATTCGGCCGATTTCCGCAGTCTTATTTAGCAAATTATCTATCTGCTCATCATCAATATAGTTTAATCGCCCGGCGATTTGAACATGGGTTTCCACCTCGGCAAGAGAACCATATGCAATCGATAGATGCTGGAGAAACTCTTTACTGTATTGACGCTGACGGCCTTCAGCGATATTTGCCGGTATTGATACGGCTGCGCGTTGCAGCTGGCCGGCAAGTCCATAAATTTCATTCTTCGGGAACTTCTCTGCCATCCGGTAACATATCACCACCAAATCCATTGCTTTTTGCCAAACCTCTAAATCACGATAACTTTTCAGCGCCACTGATTACTCCTAATCCCCGGTCCCCGACACCTGATCCCTGACCCCTATTTTTTCCCAACCATCGGACTCAGGTCATAGGCAATCACGCTGCTGCGGGCCTTGCCGATCACCGGGTCGCGCTTGCTCACCAGGGCGGCCACCAGATCCGGCCGGCCGTCGTTGTCAAAATCGCCGATGGCGTAATCGCACACATAGCCGGATACCTTGCGGGTGTGCCAGTTGCGCGAAAGCCCCAGGCCGTCCCAGGAGAGCGATTCAAACTGTGCCTCGTCAAACTGACGAAACCGGTCAAATAATCTACCGCTGAGGGCGTGATTGCGAACGGTCACCAGTTCATTTCGCCCGTTTTGGTCGAGATCGACCAAAAGAAGGCGCTGGGGCAAATAAATCCGGTCCAGCTCCTGGTCTTTGGAACTGCCGGATGTAAGTTCTTCCAGAAAGTTTTCGCTCCCGCCGACCGGGTCTTTTCCTTCCCATTCCTTTTGACCGGAAGCTGTCAGCACCCGCAGATGATCGTACTTGTTGAAAGCGATGATCATTTCCCGGCCGTCTTTCATAATATCCCCCAAGGCAAATCCAAAAACCGTGACGCCGCCGGGCAGGTCAAGGGGTGCGGCGGCTTCATACGCCTTGCCGTTCCATTCCAGTTCATCTACCCCGGCGACAAAAAGTTCCGTTGCCCCCCGTTTCTGCCCCAGCAGCAGGCGGCCGCGCGCCGGGTGGGTCACCGCCCTGAAATACCAGTTTAAACCGGTTGCCGACGGCACCAATTTATTGTCCCGCCATTCCAGCACGAATGAATCCAGCCGTTTTGCGCTCAAGTCCAGCGAGGTCACAAATATTTCGGCCCGGCCGTCTTTCTTGATATCGACGGCATCCACACCGATAAAATTCTTATAGCTTTCCCCGCTGTATTCACCCAGCTTGACGAAGCGGCCGGCTTCGGCCCGGTAGACCAGGACTTTCCGGCTGGATATCAAGACGGTTTCGGTTTTGCCGTCGCCGTCCACATCCGCCAGGGCGAGGCCTTTCAGCTCTTCGGCGATATTCTGGCTTTTCCAGAAATCGCGTCCCCCTTCAGCGCCCCTTTCCACGACAAAAGGCGACTGGCCTTCTTTTACCAATCCGCCCTGCCTTAGTTCCGGTTCCAGCGCCTTTTCCGGATGGGCATAAATGGAAGGCGCCTGCTGCTGCGCCTGCTGCTGGGCCAGGGCCGGCACCGCAATCTTGCGGCCAAAAATGGTGGCGTTGATCTCTTCGGCAAACTGATTGATGCGCGGAATCACCTCGTCCATGCCCTGGCTCTGGTTGAAAAACGCCAGGGTCGGCCGGCTGTTGGAAATGTCCGCCATCTTGGCATCGATGCTGACGCTGTTGCCGAAAACCGTCATACTGCCGAAAAGGACGTAATCGGCGTCGAGGGCTGTTCCGATCTCCCGGGCATCCTTTTCCGTCAACAATCCCGCCCCTGCCGGATACGCACTTAAAACCGCTTCCCGGCTGATGACAACGACCTTGCCCTCCCAGGCCAGCCTGGAAGACAGCATGTCGACAATGCCCTGCCTTAAAAAAGACAGGTCCTTTTCAGCATTGACGGTAAAGGGAATGACGGCAACCCTGGCGGCTTTTTCCGCAGCCGAAGAAATTGAAACAGAAATGATAAGGGCAAGGAGGGAAAAGAGCACCTTGCACGTTTTGTTCAATAGAGTCTTCAAGAAAACCTCCTGTTTTATTTCAGCATTGTTTTTATTTCTCCCGCAGAGACGCTGAGCCGCAGGGATAATTATTCCTCCAGACCGTTTACACACCGGGTAATCCCGGCTTTCATCAGGGCTTCGCCGAAGTTAAGCAGATAGCCCAGTTTGCACCCGGTCAGTCGCAGATACGTCTGCACCTGCTTCTTATGCGCCGCTGTCGCCCTTTCAACCGATTTCAGTTCCAAAATAACCTTGCCATGGACAATTATGTCCGCACGAAATCCCTCGTCGAACTTGATGTCTTTATACTGAATCGGTACCGGAACCTGACGTTCAACCTCCAGCCCCCTCTCTCGTAACTCATGCGCCAAGGCGACTTCGTACACGGTTTCAAGGAGTCCGGGGCCGAGTTCGCGATGCACGGCGATGGCACACTCAATTACAATTGTCCCTATGTCATTTTCAGTCATTCTCAGCGCCTCTGCGCCTCTGCGCGAAACATTATCGCTATAAATTCGTCACTCGTCCCTATTCACCCAATTTCCTCACCAGCATTTCATTAACCACCTTCGGATTCGCCTTTCCTTTGGTCGCCTTCATGACCTCTCCCATGAAAAAGCCCATCAGTTTGGTTTTGCCGTTCTTATAATCTGCCGTTTCCCGGGAAAATTTTTCAATGACCGCTGTGATGATTTCCCCGATGGCGGATGCATCCGACACCTGCACCAAACCCTTTTCCTTGACGATCACTTCCGCCGGCCGGCCGGTTTGGGCCATGGCTTCAAAAACGGTTTTGGCGATCTTGGCGCTGACAACCCCCTTCTCCAGAAGCGCCAGCAGGCCGGCCAGATCCGCGGCTGAAACCGGAGACTCTTCGATAATCTTTCCTTCGCTGTTCAGCAGTCCCAGCAGCGGCCCCATCACCCAGTTGCTGACCGTTTTGGGTTGGGGCAGCAGCCCCACGCAATCTTCAAAGTATGCTGCCAGTTCCCTGCTGGAGGACAGCAGCTCGGCGTCGTAAACGGGCAGATCATATTGTTTCACAAACCGCGCTTTTTTTTCATCCGGCAATTCCGGCAGGGTCTTACGGACGGCCTCGACCCAGCTTTCGCCAATCATCAGGGGCAGCAGGTCCGGGTCCGGAAAGTAGCGGTAATCGTGGGCCTCCTCCTTGCCCCGCATGGACGTTGTCCGGTTTTTGTCAGGGTCCCACAGGCGAGTCTCCTGGATCACCCGACCCCCTTCGGACAGGACTTCCTGCTGGCGTTCAATCTCGTAGGCAAGCGCCTTTTCCACGTGCTTGAAGGAGTTCAAATTTTTAAGCTCGGTGCGGGTGCCCAAGACCTCGGTTCCTTTGGGCCGTACTGAAACATTGGCGTCACAACGAAAGCTGCCTTCTTCCATGTTGCCGTCGCAAATGTCCAGATACCTCAGGATTGAGCGCAGCCGGCGCAGGTATATGCCGGCCTCTCCCGGCGAACGCAGGTCCGGCTCACTGACGACTTCGATCAGCGGCACGCCCGTCCGGTTAAAATCCACTTGACTGTAGGGCCGGTTCGGATCGTGGCTTAGTTTGCCGGCATCTTCTTCCATGTGGATGCGCGTGATCCCGATCCGCCGACGGATGCCGTCATCCTCGATTTCAATAAATCCGCCGGCGCCGATGGGCAGCTCATACTGGGAAATCTGATACCCCTTGGGAAGGTCGGGATAGAAGTAGTTTTTGCGGGCAAATCGGCTTTCTCGGGCAATTTGACAGTTTGTGGCAAGAGCCATGCGCAGGGCAAACTCCACCACTTTTTTGTTCAATACCGGCAAGACCCCCGGCATTCCCAGACAGACCGGACAGGTATGGGTGTTGGGGGGCGCCCCGAATCGGGTTGAACAACTGCAGAATATTTTTGTTTTGGTTTTGAGCTGGGCATGCACTTCAAGCCCGATAACCGGTTCGAATTTCATATGAATCAATTTTTGATGTCAGCTGAATTCTGCTGCCGGACGAGCCTGTCGTCCAAGAAGCCATTTTTTAAAAGAAGCCTGACTCTCTCCGGACGGTTTTCCGGCAAGAAGACCCTCTACACTTATGTCTTCGTCTATGTCTTCCCAGTGGATTCCTTGACCTTTGCCGATAAGCCTCCAGTTCGCTCGTTCTCCCGGGCTGGCATGCTCAAGGCGGGGATACCAACCCAATGGAACCGAAATGGTGCGCCCATCACTGAAGTCAACGGTTAGGGTGTCCTCCGTCGAATGTACATCCACAGCATAGGGGATTTCGAGTTCAACGGCTAAAATATTCATTCCATGCCTCCATCAAAGATTCTTGACTTTTTTCAACAATACTACGAATCTGCTTTAATTCAAAGCGATTAAATCCACCACTATTATGAAGGCGGATTGGATCGAGCCAGTACTTCGCGACTTTTTCATCTCGTTCGACATGGATGTGATATGGCTCATCGCGATCACTAGCATAAAAAAAGAAGCGATAGGGACCATCTCTGAATACGGTAGGCAATCAATTCACCATTTTGTGTCCATTGTTTCGTCTAACATGGGTTTGTACCTCAGTATGTGAACCATATCGCGATAACTTTTCAGCGCCACTGATAACTCCTAATTCCCGATCCCTGACCCCCGAAACCTTTCCAGCCTCTAGTATACGACCATCGAGGATTCCGCTCGATGGGGCATCGCTGAATTATAACAAGGTATCATGTCTGATAATCCCGTTTTAGTCAAGCCATTTAGCGCCTCCCCAGGAATTCTCGGTGAGGGATTCAGCGGGATTTGATAACGGAAACGAAAGAACAAAAGGGTCGGGTAGACGGACACGGATAGCAATTTAAGGGTTTTATGTGTCAGAACCAGGGTACGGAATTTGATTTCTAAAGACCGTTTTTGCCGTCGGGCAATAGCAGGGCGTAAGGATCTCGCCGATTTTCATGTAAAGGGATAATGTTCTGTGCAAACACAAAAATTTTAAGGGGGCCGGGATTCGGGTGGATCGATGATAAAGGCGAGCAGGTGCTCAAAGTCGGCAAAAATCAAAACGCGGATCGTACAGCGCAGCTGATTCCAGAATTCGATGCGGGAGCTAAATCCGCTTCGGCATTCTTGATAGAGTCTGTCGGTCAGTTGCAGGATCTGGTGAACAAAGAAAGCCAGGAGGTTGAGCAGGAAAAAGGGTAGTGTATAATCTTTTGTGTAAATTTTAAAATGGTATAAAAAAGGGCGCTTTTCCTTTAAAAGGGTTTTTGGC
>JARGFK010000070.1 GCA_029211065.1 Desulfobacterales bacterium | reverse complement strand
TATCCAATCCTCCCGGGTTGATTATGAAGCATACTTACCACATTTTTTACGACATTACAAGGTTGACGTGACACTAGATGCTTTTTGTGATTTTTCATAATTATTTTCTTACTTCCCATTTGCCGCATCCCTTCGGCGATTAATAATTGCATAGATCGTGGGAATAAAAACAAGCGTGATCAGGTTTGAGCTCATCAGGCCGCCGATGATCGCCCGAGCCATGGGTGCCTGGGCCTCGCCGCCTTCACCCATTCCCAACGCCAGGGGACTCATGGCCAGGATCGTGGTCATGGATGTCATTAAAATGGGTCGCAGCCGGCGGCGTCCGGCTTCTTCAATCGCAGCCTGGAGTTCCATCCCGTCGCGGCGGCGCAAGAGGTTGGTATGATCCACCAGCAGAATGGCGTTGTTTACCGCAATCCCGCCCAGCATGATACAGCCGATATAGGACTGCACATTGAAGGTGGTGTTGCTCAGCAGGAGCATCACAATAACCCCGATGGCAGCCATCGGCACGGCAAACATCACGATAAAGGGATCCTTGAGCGATTCAAAAAGGGATGCCATTACCATATAAATCAAGACGATGGAAAGCACAAAACCCAGCAGCAGCTCCCGGAATGATTTCTGCTGTTCCTCATAATCACCCCCGAAAATGATGGAAAAATCCCGCGGCACCGGAATCGTACGAAGTTTCTCCCGGATGTCTGCCAGGATAGACCCCATATCCCTGCCGCTGGTATTGGCGGAAACCGTAATAATACGTTCCTGATCCTTGCGCTCAACCAGAACCGGGCCCAGCCGCGGCTGAACTTTCACCACATTGCGCAAGATGACCGGTTCACCGCTGGCATTGGATACCGGCAGGTCCAGGATTTCCCCGAGGTCTTTTTTTTCAGAATCCTTCAGCTTCACCAGAATTCTGTATTCCTTGCCGCCGTCGCGAAAATTACCGGCGCTTTTTCCGGAAAGGACCGTTTTCAGCATATCGGCGATCTTGGATACCGTCAGCTGCATGTCTGCTGCTTTCTGTCGATCCACCATAATCAATTCTTCCGGAGTGCCGGATTCCCGGCTGACGAGGGCATCGGTAACACCCGCCACATCTTCCACCAGTGGCAGGATCCGTTTGGCAAGTTCGTCCGCCACCGCCAGGTCATGGCCGCGGATTTCTATCTGCACTTTTTCCGCATCCGAAGTTCCCATCCGCATGATCATGAGCCCCTGCCCGGCCCGGGTGCGCACCTTGGTCCCCGGTATATCCCTGAGTTTGCGGCGTAAGGCGGCCGCGATGGCATCGCTCGACCGCGTCCGTTCCGCTAACGGTTTCAGCGCGATCCGGATCGATCCGGTGTGGCCGCCCGCTGAGCGCCAACCGGCCGACCCGATAAAGCTGACCATGTTTCGGGCTTCGGGCACTTCCTGTTTGACAATCGCTTCGATACGCTTGAAGGTATCCTCCATCACCTTCAGTTTTGTGCCGACCGCCATTTCGGCATTGATCCGCACCTCGCCCTCATCCGCGCTGGGCATAAATTCAACCCCTACAAGCGGGATCAGAGTCAGGCTGCCGCCAAGAAGCAACACCGCCAGGGCGATGACCGTCTTTTTGTGGTTCGTCGCAAGATGCAGCAGACCGGCGTATTCATCCTCCAAAAGTTTAAAAAACCGGGCGGTAATTCTGAAAATTCGGCGGCCCAGGGTCACATGAGCGGATGAATGATTGTTTTGAGGAAGACGGATCTTGGAAGCCAGCATGGGAACCAGTGTCAGCGCAACTACCAGGGAACACCCCAGTGAAAAAGCCACCACATAGGATAGCTGTTTAAACATGACCCCCGACATGCCCCGGACGAAAATCAGCGGCAAAAAAACCACCAGCGTGGTCAAAGTACTGGCAATCACGGCCGACATCACTTCCTGGCTGCCGTTGACAGCGCTCTCTTCAGGTTCAAAACCTGCTTCCCGCAGCCGGTAAATATTTTCCAACACCACAATCGCGTTATCCACCAGCATACCGATGCCGAGTGCCAGACCGCCCAGGGTCATAAGGTTCAGGGTAAATCCGCCGAAATACATCAGGGAAAAGGTGGCGACAATGGAAATAGGAATGCTGGTGGCAATAATGGCCGTACTGGGGATATTACGCAAAAACAAAAACAGAACCACGATGGCCAAAACGCTCCCGTAAAGGACCGTGGTGCCCACATTGGTAATGGAACGTTTGATATAGTCCGAACTGTCAATAATGGAGGTTATCTGGAGCTGGGGGATATCCCGGTTGATCCGCTCAATCTCCTTGAGGACACCGCCGGCGACCTCAACGGTATTTGTTCCCGATTGTTTGTTCACCGACATGCGCACACCGGGCTGGCCGTTTACCCGAACGATCCGGGTCACTTTCTCCCAGGAATCCACGACTTCGGCAATTTCACCCAGCTGGATCGGCACCCCTTCGCGGATGGCGATAACCGTCCTGCGCAATATATCCAGGCTGGTATAAATCCCCGGCGTGCGAATGGTAATTTCCAGCAGCCCCTGTTCCAGCGACCCCGCCGGCAGGTTGACATTTTCTTCCTTAATCCGTGCCAGAATCCGGTCAATCGGCAGTCCCAGCGCTTTAATTTTTTCAGAATTTAAATAAACGTGTATCTCCCGATCCAGGCCGCCGCGCACATCCAGTGAAGCAACCCCCGGAATACGCTCGATCCGATATTTGACCTGGTCATCGATGATCTTACGCATCTGTATAGGGTCCAGGTTGCTGGCGACCCCCAGAATCAAAACCGGGAAACTGGCCAGATCGAACTTTCGCAGATGTGGCCTCTCGGCATCATCGGGAAGCCGGCTGATGATGCGGTCCAGCCGGTCGCGGATATCATTGGCGGCCGCGTCCAGATCAGTACCCCAGGCAAACGTTACGCGGACATTACTGGCGCCTTCTCTGGAAACGGAGGTGACCTCTTCTACGCCGGGGACCGCGCTCATGGCCTCTTCGATCAGCCGGGTCACCAGTTCTTCAATTTCTTCCGGACTGGCATTTTCATAATCGGTTGAAATACTCAAGGTCGGATAAGTGATGTCGGGCATCAGGTCGATGGAAAGTCGGTACAGTGAGACGACCCCTAATATGATCACAATCAGAGCCGCCATGATGGTAAAGATGGGATGGTGCACTGAAAAACGGGGAAGGTTCATGGCTTATCCTCCCCGGATGATTGTTTTTTACTTTTTGCCCCTTTTTTACCCTTTTTCGCTGGACCTTTCTTCCCTTCTTCTGCCGCAACCGGACCTTTCTGTTGTTCATCCGGCAGGATCACCGGTGCGCCGTCTTCAAGCAGGTGCTGACCCAACGTCACCACATATCCTGAAAGCGAAGGGCTTAAGATCTCGACCTGCCGACCATTAATAATGCCGGTGGCAACCGGTATGAACCGGGCTTTCTTTTCCGCCATATCGACCGAAAAGACACCTATGGCCTCCTCACGCTTTATCAGAGCGTCCTTGGGCACCACCGTTGCATTGTCGTGCTGGCCGAATTTAATGTTGGCCCGGACAAACATCCCGGGTTTCATCAGTCCTTCGGGATTGGGGATTTCAATCTCCACCCTTGCCTCCCGCGACGCCTCTTTCAGCAAGGGCGCCATCCGGACAACTTTGCCGGCAAACGTCTTTCCGGGATACGCGTCGGTAGCAACATCAGCCGTCATGCCAACCTGTATCTTGGAATAGTCCTGCTCAATCACATGAATGGCGGCAATCATGGAACGGATATCGAAAATGGAAATAATGGGGTTGTTGGCGGCGAGCATGGCGCCTTCATGGACATAGCGCTCGCCCACCACCCGTTCCCCCCCCCCTTCATTCGGCGGCACCGCGATCCGGGTATAAGACAAGCGCACCTCAGCCCCCTTCAGGGCGGCTTCTTTCTGAACTACCTGGGCCAATGCGACTTTTAATTTGGATTCCTGGCTTTTATATCTGGATTCGGCCGCGTCCAGTTCCGATTCCGAGGCAATCTTTTTTTGACGCAGCACGACCGTTCGCTCGAAGTCCCTTCGGGCGGTCTCAAGGGCGTCCCGGCTTTCTTCCAAGTTTGCCTTGACCACCTCCAGTTCGGCACGGGCTTGATCGACCTGCTGGTGATATTCTTCATCATCCAGCACGGCAACCAGCTGGCCCTGCTTGACCTTGTCTCCGATATTGAAAAACAGTTTTTTAATTCTACCGGCAATTTTAGGTGCAACCACAAACTGGGATCGGGCGAGCAGGCTGCCGGTGAAATCCCTGATGTCTTGAATAGAGCCCTTTCCCACCGGTTTAATTTCCACAGCTACCGGCACAGGTCCCGAGCGTTTTCCTTCAGGCGCTTTTTGGGACAAAAATGCTTTTTGATATATCTGCCAGCCGATCCCCCCTGCCGCAACGACAACCATCAATAGGATCACGAGTCGTTTCATGCTTTATTCCTTTAGGATACGATCCGGAACACGTTGCTGAAAAATTTCAGCGACTTAATATATTTTGATACACCTGCAATTTCAAACGCAGCGTGTTGAAATTAAGTCGCAGATTTACAGGGAATGGTTACACCTTTTTTTGAAATTCTGAAAATTTCGGTTATGAGATCCATTACACATGATATGGAACATTGTATCACTATTAATATTATCGGGGAAAGACAAGTGAATTTTGTAATGACTTTTTAAACATCCAGATTTATTGATCTGGCTTAAGAATGGAGCTGGATGATTGTATTGTTTCCGTTAAAAACCCGGGGGAAAATAATATAATACGGTATTGATAGCAAGAAAATTATTTCAACAGGGTTAATTGGGAAAATCAACATACCGCTGCCATTCGATTTGCTGCCTGCGTTCGTCCCAGCCATGCCCTACCTAATCTTTAATGATATTCAACAACAGCTTGTCCGCCAAATCGTCGGGTTCGGGGTCCCCTTTCGGCTGCCCCCACCACTCAGGTGGTTCAGGTTCGCCATACTGCTTCCCCACAAACTGTTTATGGCCGAAATAAATACAGACGACACGGTCGTTGCCGATATACAAAAGCGAACCGAACTTGCCGTCCTGAATACAGTCCGCGATCTTTGTGGCGATTATTTTAACGCGATGATGTTGTTTTTCACTCTTGATGATCAGGGCATTATCTTTCCAACCCACATTCTGGAAACATTCTTTCAATTCCTTTTTGAGCCTCTCAAAATCTTTTTTTAGTATACCGTCAATGGTTCCAAGAATAATACTATGCGCAGCCATGAAAATTTATCCTTTAATGCTTTATGGTTTTCGAGCCATTCGATTAGACCCCGATGCCACCCTATGTTTGTAATCAGATTTTATTATGTATACACCAAGACGGTGCTATTTTTCAATCTAAGATCTTGTAAGCAAACCGAAAAGCAAAACAAGGAGGGGAAAATTCCGGGGTTTTGAAAAGGCTTCAAAGGAGACCCTTGAAAATGCCCAATCTTGCTCCCATTCAAGAAAGGCGATCCCGCCGGGGCGGGATCAACCGACCCGGAGGAATAGACTACGTATTACCCGGGGCAGAGGCTGAAATGGATCAAAACGAGGCATTTTGCAAAGACCTTCAGGTATTCCCATTAAGCCTGCGCTTAATATTATCCCGAAGTTTTTTGGATTTCGAATTGAGGACGGTACAGCTGTAGCGGATATTTTTTTCAATCAGGTCCGGACAATTTCTAATATTCGTTCGGAGTTTCAGACCGTTTGAGGTTACTTTTCTAAAAATGTCAATTTCCTTGCCGATCACCTTATTTTGCTTTTCCCTGACAGCATCCAGAAAAGCTTCGCGGGTTCTTTTGCAATTTGCATAGCTGACCACCTTGCCGATCTGGTAAAGGGCATGGCCGTCACTTCCGCCGACAACCGTCTTGTTGAGGTTAAATCCCAGAACCGCGCATTTAAGGTTCCACTTTTTCAGGTTTTCGGAATTGATGGCTTCAACCCCGTCCACAAGATCAAAGAGTCTTTTTTGCTTAGCTATTGAAAACTGAGGGTTGCACACACCGGTATAGGCGGTACAATACGGGTGTGGTAAAATAACGACGGTTTTGAATGCCCGTGCTTTTTCGATGATCGCTTCCATCGGCAGGGCGATGGAACTCATAAGGCCGTTTCCCATGTTCGGATGAATATGTTCTTTGAAAAAATGCTTCAGACTTGCAATGCCGTAAAAATAAATCAGGAGATGGCTACCCTCCTGAGACGTTACTTCTATCCCGGGAATGCTCAATATGTCTTTATATTCATCAATTTCAACCGCGCCCCTGATATCGTTATGGTCCGTAATGGAAATACCGATACCCTGTTGGCGCACCTGTTTGGCAATCTGCCGGACCGTATTCAACCCGTCCGAATAACGGGTATGAAAATGCAGGTCAACCACGGTATAATGTTGGACTAATTCTGAAATATCGGGTTTTTCAAACTGAACTCGGTTTGTTCTGTCCATACCATTCATCACTTGAAGAAAGCTCCTTTTTATGCGCAAACACTATTTATAAGAACATATTTTAAAAATGCAAGTCAAGCCCCAGCATGTCACCGGTATTTTGCCCAAGCTGGAGGCTCTTAACTGCAAGGCATTTAACAGAAAACAGAAAAAGATTGCCGAAGCAGGCCGGCCTTGATATATTTTCAAAAAAATTCGTTCCACACGATCAGACTTTCCTTAATCCATTAAACCGGGAGGTGACAAATTGAAGGAAAATAAATGCCCCAAGTGCGGTTCAACCGATGTATATGCCGGAACCGATGTTTATCCAAAGAGCGGCCCTTTTACCAGCAACTCAATTCCCATCAGTCTGACATCCATTGCAGCCCTTGATAATTATGTCTGCATCCAATGCGGTTATGTTGAAAGTTATATCGCCGAAACTGAAAAATTAAAAGAAATTTCCAAAAAGTGGATAAAAACCACAAAATCTGAAAGAGGCGAAAAATGAATCTTTTCAGAGGGTATGGCATGAAGAACCTGGGCCGGTTCGGCACCATAACCAGGGTCCTGATCAAACATGGGCTGGGTGATGTCGCAGAACGGCTGTCGCGTAAAAAGCCGGCACATTCCAAAGATTCTTCTGAAAAGGAACCGCTGGTCTACCGCGGCTTTCCTTCGCCCAAACGGATCCGACTGGTCTTTGAAGAATTGGGACCCAGCTTCATCAAGCTCGGTCAACTGATGAGCACCCGGGCGGACATTTTCCCACCGGAATACATCGAGGAATTTAAAAAATTGCAGGATCAGGTTCCGCCGGAACCGCTCAAGGACATCGTCGCCGTTATTGAGGATGAACTCAAGCATCCGATTTCTGAGCTGTTTAAAACATTTTCATCCGAATCCATTGCCGCGGCTTCCGTGGCCCAGGTCCATGTGGCCGAACTTTTCAGTGGAGAAAAAGTGGCGGTCAAGGTCATCCGGCCCGGCATCCGAAAAAAAATAGAGAAAGATATCCGCCTGATGGATGCCTTCGCCGAGAGAATTGAACGGTCATTTGAAGTGGGCCGTATTATCGGCGTCGCCAATCTGGTCAAAGAATTTGAACGTACCATTTTTAAAGAACTCGACATGTTCATCGAAGCGGGTACCATCGAAAAATTTTCCGTCAATTTCAAAGATGACGATGAGTTATACATCCCAAAAGTATACTGGAACTTAACCTCCCGATCGGTGCTGGTCATGGAGCATATTGACGGCATCAAAATGGACAGGATCGATACCCTTAAAGCCCATGGCATTGATCCCAAAGAAATCGCCATGATTGGATTGCGTTCCTTTTCAAGGCAGCTGATGGAGTTTGGTATTTTTCATGCCGATCCTCATCCCGCCAATGCAATCGTCATGTACGACGGACGCGTCAGCCTGGTCGACTTCGGTATCATCGGCTACCTGGATGAAGAGATGATGCATCAAATTGCCAACATCTTTCTGGGATATGCCGAACATGATTACAGCCTGGTCATGGAAGCGCTCTTGGACGCCGGCCTGCTGGATGACGAAACCATGGACATCGAAGGTTTCCGTTTGGACCTGAAAGACATCAGCGAACCTTTTTATGGCCGTTCCCTGCAGACAATATCGGTAAAGGATGTTTACGATCAGGTCATGCACCTGGTGCTCAAATACCGCATCCGCCTGCCGCGCAATATGCTGCTGCTGCTTAAGACCTTCATCCAGACCGAGGCCTTGGGTAAAATTCTGGGCAGCGACGCCAGCCTGCTCGAGGTAACCAGGCCCTATGCCAAACGTCTGATCCAGAAGGGCTATGAGGCCCAGAAATTGATGCGACTCATCCGCAAAGATGCCCGCTATATAGGCAAACAAATAAAGGAATTGCCCAGGTACGTACATGACATCCTCCGGCAGACCGCCAGGGGGCGACAACGCATTGAAATCCGGCATAGTGGTTTTGAGCGTTTCGACCAGAAGCTTGAAAAAGGGGTGAATCGTTTGACGGTTGGTCTGATCATTTCCGCCTCCATCATTGCCGGATCGCTGGTGCTGAATTCAGGTCAAAAAGTCATCGAGCTTCAGTTGAACCTTTTTGGCTTTCAGAAGGTTCCCCTCACTGCTCTCCTGGGGCTGGCCGGCTATTCCATCGCAACCGTTTTAGGGATCTGGCTGATTTTTTCGATTTTTCGATCCGGCAAGATGTAAAGGATTTTTTAAAATGACCCATCAAACTCAAAAAACCGTATTTTTTGATCGCCATGTCAGCCTCGGCGCTGAAATGGTCGATTTCAGCGGCTGGCAGATGCCGCTGCAATATGGACCGGGTATTGTGCAGGAGCATCTCATTACCCGAAAATCCGCCGGACTTTTCGATGTGTCCCATATGGGACGCTTCCGTATCGGCGCAAGCGGCGCATTGGGCTTTCTGCAGCGGATGCTGACCAATAATGCCGCTGCCTTGCAGACGGGCCAGAGCCAGTACACCCTCGTCCCCAATAAAAACGGCGGCGCCATAGACGATGCCTACCTTTACCGCCTGGCCCAAAATGAATATCTGCTGGTTGTCAATGCCGCCAATCGTGAAACCGTATGGCGGCACCTGCAACAGGCTCTGAAGCGGTCTGAAAAAGTCGATATGCGGGATCAGACTGAAGAGCTGACCATGCTCGGCCTGCAAGGTCCCCTTTCAAAAACAATCCTGCAGGGCGTTTTGGATTCCGGAAGTTTGCCGGAACCCCTCAGAAATTATATCAGCCCGGCCTGCATCAAAGGCGCGGACGTGTTTATCGCCAGGACCGGATACACCGGTGAACCGGTCTGTTTTGAGCTGTTCGTTGAGCGTCGCCACGCGCTGATGCTCTGGAACCTGCTTCTGGAGCGGGGCGCTGTTCCCATCGGCCTGGGCGCCAGGGACACCCTCCGGCTGGAGGCCGGGCTTCCGCTTTATGGACATGAACTGGGGCTGGACCCTGATGGCGGGGAGATACCGATTTTTGCATCCAATCTATCCCGTTTTGCCGTCAGTTTCTCACCGCTCAAGGGAAACTATATCGGCCGCAAGTTTTTAGAAAGCCAGTTCATAGCCTTGAAAGAAATTATGAACAGAAACTATTCCCGGAGTGAATCCCTGCCCCGCCGGATCCAGCCCATCGCTTTGCTCGACAAGGGCGTGGCTCGCGCCGGCAGCCGGGTGTTTCAACAATCAACCCACGTGGGGGTTGTCACCAGTGGTACCATGGTGCCCTACTGGAAATTTGAGGGTGACGGAATCGAATCCTGCCTGACGGATGAAAAAGGGCTGCGGGCCATCGGTTTGGCGCTCATAGACAGCAGGATTAACGAGGGAGACAGCATTCAGATTGAGATCAGAGGCAAAAAAATGGGGGCCCGGGTTGTCCCCTACCATTTGAAAAGTAACGCCCCGCCCTTTGCCAGGGCGATCCTGTGGCCGGCGCAGGAGGTATCCGGCGCCGCAAGCTTACCGGAAAATCATGCACCGGCAGCTGTTCAGGCTTTAATAAAAAAAACCGCAGCCAATACCCGCTGGCGCCGGCAGGAATGCATCAACCTGATTCCTTCGGAACAGACCCCCTCCCCTCTGGTCAGAACGCTGTCCATCATGGACCCTTCCGGACGCTATGCCGAACACAAACGCATCGTCGCATTAAAAGACGCAGAAGTGTTTTACTACCAGGGAACGGATTTTATCGCCGAAGCTGAAAACTTATTGCAGGCCGAGCTTTGCCGCTTTCTGGGGTGCAGCAGGGTGGAAACCCGTCTGATCTCCGGCCAGATGGCCAATACTGCCGTATTCAGTGCGCTGGTGGACTATTTGAACCGCATTGACCGCAAAATTGAACCGCGGCGCATTCAGCGGGTCATCAATCATCATATCATCAAAGGCGGCCATCTGAGCGCCCAGCCCATGGGGGCATTGCGCGACTTTGTTGCGCGCGACCCCCTGTCGGAAAAACCGGCCGTGGTAAACTTCCCGGTTATGGCGGAAAATCCCTTTCAGATAGATACGGCCGCCTGTCAAAACATCATCGCAGACTGTCGCCCTGAACTGATCATCCTTGGCAAAAGCATGATGCTCCATCCCGAACCGGTGTCGGCCATCAGGGCCGTAGTCGATGACCTTTCCCTCGACTGCATCATCATGTATGACATGGCCCATGTACTGGGGCTTTGCGGCCCCTATTTTCAGGAACCTTTCAAAGAAGGCGCCCATATCGTGACCGGCTCGACTCACAAGACCTTTTTCGGAACCCAGCGAGGTATCATCGCTGCAGATATGGCCGAGTCCGACCCTCACTACAAGTTCTGGGAAACCATCGAGCGCCGTGCGTTCCCCGGCAGCGTCAGCAATCATCATCTGGGCACCCTGCTGGGCCTGCTGATGGCGACCTACGAGATGAATTATTTCAAAGCCGATTATCAGCAAAAGGTCCTCCAAAATGCCCAGGCCCTTGCCAAAGCGCTGAAATACTGCGGTCTTAATGTGGCCGGTGATCCATCCGTTTCCTACACCCAGACCCATCAGGTCATCGTTCAGGTAGGTGATGCCCGCGGTCCGGAAGTAGCCCGCCGCCTGGAAGAAAATAATATCATCGTCAATTACCAGGCCACGTCAGAGGACGATGGCTTTACCGCTGCCAGTGCATTGCGCATGGGCGTGGCTGAAATGACCCGCTTCGGCATGATGCCGGCCGACTTTAGAGAGCTGGCGCAGCTGATGCACGCAGTGATCGAATTAAATAAAAACGTTAAAAAAGAAGTCACCACCCTGCGCAAACGGTTCCTGGAAATGAAATATTGCTTCCGCGGGCCCGAACTGGAAGGCCTTATGGGGCAATTGCATCAATTGATTTAATTTGCTAACTATTTCTTTGTAGATTTCCCCGGGGATTCTGTGGTTTGGGATTTTAATATACTTTCTCAGGAAAATCGGTAGCGTCCGTTGTTCGTTGTCAATTGTCAGTAGCAATGCATTTCGGCTATAAGCAGCAGCTGAGGTACTTTTACCTATTCCAGAGGCATTTTTTGAAACCATATATTATTCTTGCAGTTTCAACGGACAACTGGCAACAAGCAACGGACATTATCAAAAAATCAACTTAACTCCTTTAGAGAATGAAAAAACTAAATGGAGGATTCAAAAAGGAAGCTATTCATGGTAAAAGTTGGAATTGTCGGCGGGTCCGGACTGGACAACCCGGATATTTTAAAAGGAGCCACAGAACTGAAGATCGACACGCCTTATGGGGAGCCTTCGGCCCCCCTGTCCCTTGGTAAAATCGGCGGTGTGGATGTCGCCATCCTCGCCCGGCACGGACGCAAACACCAGTTCAGCCCTTCCCAGGTCAACTACCGAGCCAACATTCACGCCCTCAAAGAACAGGGTGTCACCCATATTATCGCCACAACCGCCTGCGGCAGCCTGCGGGAGGAAATAGGCCGTGGCGATTTGGTAATCCTTGATCAGTTTATCGATTTTACCCGCCACCGCAAGACCACCTTTTTTGATTCCTTTGAAAACGGCGCCGCGCATACCGCCATGGCCGACCCTTTTGATCCCGGGCTCCGGCAAAAGCTCTTTGAAACATCCACTGCGCTGGGATATAAAACGCATAACAAGGGAACCATGATTACCATTGAGGGCCCCCGCTTTTCAACCCGGGCGGAGTCCAACATGTTCCGTCTCTGGGGGGCTGACGTCATCAACATGTCGGTGGCGCCGGAAGCCGCACTGGCAAATGAAGCCGGAATCCCTTACGCCGTGATAGCCATGTCAACCGATTACGACTGCTGGAAGGAAGATGAGGCCCCCGTCACCTGGGAGGAAATCCTGGAAGTTTTCAACCACAACGCCGATAACGTCAAAAACCTTTTGCTGCAAGTTATTCCAACAATAGCGTAGAAAGGATGATGCATGAATCTGAAAGAAAAAATTCGCACGGTACCCAACTGGCCGGTCAAAGGCGTCATGTTCCGGGACATCACCACCCTGCTGCAGGACCCGGCTGCATTCCGGGCCGCCTGTGATGCGTTCTACAATCGCTACAAAGACATGAATATCAGCAAGGTCGTCGGTATCGATGCCAGGGGATTTTTGTTCGGGGCGGTCCTGGCGTATCAACTCAAGGTCGGCCTGGTTCCGGTCAGAAAAAAAGGCAAACTGCCTGCCAAAACCATCCGCAAAAGCTACTCCCTCGAGTATGGCCAGGACACCCTGGAAATGCACGCGGATGCCATTGAAAAAGGCGAGCGCGTCCTGATCGTGGACGATCTCATCGCAACCGGCGGCACGGTTTCCGCCACCATTAAACTGGTTGAGGAATTGGGCGGGAAAGTCGTTGAGTGTGCCTTTGTGGTGGAACTCCCCGATCTGCATGGCCGCGAACAGATAAAAGGATACAAGATATTCACCCTGACCGAGTTTGAAGGGGAATAACGCTTTTCTTAATTTATTTAACACACAATTATACCGCTTTCCATAATAAAGTTCCGAAACAATGAATTGCGGTATAAGCGGTTGTAGAAAAAACCGTTGGGATAACGGAACGTTTTTTTGACAACCGCTATAAAGGGATTTAAACGCAAACGCGGACTTCCAATAGCAGTCCGCGTTTGCGTATAATAGTTTTTGTTACGTATTGATGTTGTTATTTATCACTACACCAAAAATCGTTTTTTTCCACAGGGTCGTAATATTTCAACTTGCCGTTAATTATTATTTTTGGTGACAGTCTTGTTTCATCACGACCGCAACGCATTAAACGGTCCATTGCCATTATCCATCCCGCAATCAGCCCGTGTTTTTGAATGCTTTGCAGGCTATAGGTGGAATCGGACGGATACATGGGGCATTCGCCACTCCTTACAGCAGAAAGATGATTCAGCGGGCCTTGGTAAAACTCGATCATGGAAGACAGCGGGTTGGTTGCCGGGTCGTCTTGAGCCTGCATTGATTTCGAGTAGGTGCATGACGCAATCAGGCAAAATAGAATCAAACACAATGATAGTTGTATAAATATTTTTTTCATCGTCTAATATGATATGTTTATTTCAACCGATGATACGCAACGCCAAATACGGCACCAAGTTGAACATCAGGATCAATATCTTGAAAAATGCGATGCCGGCATAGTGAATGGCATCAAACCTGTCCCGCGGTATTTGGTACCATTTGCTGTGAAACCGATAAACCCAGTCATGGGCAAAAAAGAAAATTAAAAACCACCATATCAGCAACCCCATGTTTATGACGCTGCACCATGCCAACATGCTGCGGATTGTTATGAGTGTCATCATTTCCCCCTTTCATTAACAATAACGACATGAAATTGAAATCCCTCCCAAGAGTCTATTCGATAACCTTTAATTCCTCTCCCCCTAGTGGGGAGAGGTTAGGTGAGGGGGAATAAATTCAGTTACACCCTCACCCCGACCCTCTCCCTGAGAGACAGGGCGTTGCCAGACAGCCTCCTGACCTCTTTTTGGTAAAGGGAGGAATAACTCCCCTCTTTGGAGAAGAGGGATAAGGGCAAATTTTTTAATAAGTATCTATTCAATAATGTAGCCCTTAATATATTACTGGCGGATTATGCCGCATCTCATCTCTCAACAACCAGGGAACGGATACCCCTGGCGCTTAACTCGACAGAGAACTTTTCAGCTTCTTTCGCTGTGTCGAAAGCGCCCGTATATAAATAATTTTGGCCGTTAGTATCCTGAATTGAATACGATACGTATCCCTTTTCCGAAAGGAACCGGCTCTGTTTTTTTAGATCATCGTCCGACAAATAGGCGCCGATGAAGTTTGCATATTTTACCCTGATAGGCCTGGCATGCTTTAATTGTTTTTCATTTATTACTTTTTGAGCGGTTGCGGGATCTTTGTAACAATCAATCAAGACGCGATACCAAACACCTTTTTCCCCTAAGTCAACCCGAACCCAGAATGCCTGCAGTCCTGTGTTAAGGTAAATTTCGGCAGACTGCTGTGCCGATTGCAAAGAACGATACGACTCCGCATGAATGGAGTAAGGAAATGAAACAGGCGGTGCGTTGAGAACGTTTTTTTCCTTCTCAACCGAAGGTCCGGCGTCCTTCACTTCCGGTCCCTTTTGGAGAAGAGCCGTGTCGGGGGGAACAATAGCATCGGTCTTTTGAGCAATCAGAATATCTGAAGGCAAATTGACAGTTTTTGCCTCTATTTTCAGCGGGGGGGGATCTATTTTACGGGTAATCGCAGCTTTTTGCTGTTCATCTCCTTCGACCCGGACAAATATTTTAAAAACAATAAACAAAACCGCTGCTACCAGAATGATCAAGATACCGCCCAAAACAAATTTTTTCCGGTAAAATCTTCTTCGCCTTATTTCTAAATCACTAATTTCAAAACTTTCTGTATTCTGGATTTTATCAATGTTGCTTTCGTCTATGGTAACCGGTTCGATCGGATCTTTTTTATATTCCCGGTTTGCTTTAGAAACATTTTTGTTATCCACCGCCTTCTTTTCATCATCCCTCTGGTTCAAAACGGCTTTTTTTTCTTTTTCCGGGTTGGACTCTTTGGCAGGTGGATACACTGCTGCTTTCTGCCGTCTGGAACCAGGTGCAATATTTGTTTTTCTCTCAGGGGCATCGGGTTTTTTGAAAGCTTCCTTTATTTTTCCTTCATCGATGGTAACCAGTGCTGGCGGCCGCAGTATTGCAGGACCATCACCGTCCCATTTATTTTTGACTGCATCAATTATTATTCGTTCATCTTTTCTTTTTACCTTATCAGGTACAACCGCAGTCGGTTTCGGGGCTGCGACCTCCGGAACAGATCTATCGTCGATATCAACAAATAAATTGTTCAACCGGTCCTTAAGATCGTCTATATTAATATCAAATTCAACTTCCTTTTCACCACCATCTATCTTTTCAGAAATGGGTGTTGATTTCTTTAAAGTGGAGATTTTTTCAGTTTTAACCTGGGCGCCGTCTTTCTTTATAACCTTTATAACCTTCTTTTTCTCTTTTTCCATTTCCAGCCTTCTATCTCCGGTCAAACTATTTTTTCCTGATTCGGCCGCTGATGGCGTTAACCTTTTCATAGATATCCGCCATATCCAGCGTCAGCAGTTTGCGGTCCTTCAGGATCACCCGGCCGGCCACAATGACATCACGGACATCCGAACCCTTGGCGCTGTAGACCAAATGCGAGACAGGATTGTACATCGGGAAAAGATGAGGTGACCGGGTATCTACAACAAGGACATCGGCCTGTTTGCCGATTTCAAGAGAGCCGATTTCTTTGTCCAGGCCGATTGCTTTAGCGCCGCCGATGGTTGCCATCGTTAAAACGGTTCCGGCATCCATGACTGTCGGGTCAAGGGCATTTACCTTATGCAGTTTGGCGGTAACGTCCATCTCCCGGAAAAGATCCTGATCGTTATTGCTGGCACAGCCGTCCGTTCCCAGACCCACCGCAATGCCCGCATGAATTAAATCCGGAACGGGCGCAATGCCGGACGCCAGCTTCATTTCGCTTTCCGTGGTCACAGACACCGATGCCTTCCGGTTGGCAATCAACCTGATGTCGCTCTCTTTCAGCCAGATGGCATGCACCAGCAGGGTATCTGAATCAAGGATGCCGATCCCGTCCAGGTACTCAACCGGCGTCTTCCCGTGATCCTTTAGGGCCTGATCGAATTCATTTTTTGTTTCGGCAGCATGAATCTGAAACAGCACTCCCTTTGCAGCGGCCGCTTCTTTGGCCTTTTTCAGGGTATCGGCGCAGCAGGTGTAAGGCGAATGGCAGAAAACAGAGGGTTTGATCAGGGGTGAAGCTTCACGCCATTTTTCGACAAATTCCAGGGCCGTATGGATATTCCGGGAGGGATTTGGAATCCCCGGCGCCGGAAAATCAATTACCCCGTGCCCCAGAACCGCGCGCAGGCCGGAGTGGTGCACTGCTTCGGCAACATGGTCTTCCAGAAAATAACCGTCGCAGAGGGTAGTGGTACCGGACAAGATCAGTTCGGCACATCCCAGCAGGGCGCCGAATCTTACTGTTTCGGGATTAATATAACTGGCCTCGGCCGGAAAAATATGTTCGTTCAGCCACACCTTCAGCGGCAGATCATCGGCAAGGCCCCTGAATAGCGTCATCGGTAGATGGGTATGGGTATTGATCAGTCCGGGCAGGATAATGCCGCCCGCAGCATCAATGGTCTCCTTTGCTTTCGGGAGCGCAGCGCCCGTCTGTTTGGCCGACACCTGTTCAATTTTTCCGTTTTTGATGCCGATGAGACCGTTCTGAATCACGTCAAAACCGGGATTCATCGTCACAATAATGCCGTTATGGATGACAATGTCATAACCCATCGCGCAGTTCATCCTATCACTGCGTCTCCGCGTCTCTGCGCGAGAATTCGATTCGATGTTGGTCGTTGGATGTTCGACGTTCATTTGTTTTTCCGGCCTTTATCTTTCAGACTTTGCCACATTTGGAGCCGTTCTTTGATGATCTTTTCAAACCCCCGGTCCGTGGGAAAATAAAACTGCCGGCCCTGCAGTTTTTCCGGCAGGTAGTCTTGAGGGACATATCCCTCCTGGTAGTCATGGGCGTACTTGTAATCTTTGGCGTATCCCAGGGTTTTCATCAGTTCCGTGGGTGCGTTGCGGATGTGCAGCGGAACCGGCAGCGTCCCTGAATTTTTAATGGCTTCCTGAATTTTGCCATAGGCGCGGTAGGTTCGGTTGCTTTTGGGGGCCGTGGCAAGATAAACCGCCGCCTGGGCCAGGGCCAGTTCCCCTTCCGGATGCCCCAAAAATTTAAATGCTTCCATGGCGCTCATGGCCACTGTCAGCGCCTGGGGATCGGCGATGCCCACGTCCTCGGAGGCAAACCGGACCATCCGGCGTGCGATGTAAAAGGGGTCCTCCCCGGCCAGCAGCATGCGACCGAGCCAATACAGGGCTGCATCCGGATCGCTACCCCGCAGGCTCTTATGCAGGGCGGATATCAGGTTATAGTGTTCCTCGCCGGATTTGTCGTACATCAGGGCCTTACGCTGCAGGGCCGCCTCTAAATCCGCCACCGTTATCTCAACTTCCTGACCCCCGGCTGTCGGTTTTTTTAGGGGCAGGACCAGCGTCGCCGCGATCTCAAGACTGTTCAAAGCCACCCGGGCATCCCCCTCGGAAATGCGAACCAGATGTGCACGGGCGTCTTCAGCCAGCTTAAACGGATTTTTTCCGAGTCCGTTTACCGGATCTTTCAACGCCCGGTCCAGGATAGTGAGGATGTCGACCTCCGAATGCATCTGCAGCGTAATCACACGACAACGCGAGAGCAGCGGCGCAATCACTTCGAAGGATGGATTTTCGGTGGTTGCCCCGATCAGGGTGATGAGGCCGCTTTCGACATGATGCAGAAAGGCATCCTGCTGGGATTTGTTAAACCGGTGAATCTCATCGACGAACAGGAGAGTCCTTTTGCGGTGCAGTTTCTGATGGTCCCTTGCTTCCTCGATAACGGAGCGGATCTCCTTTACCCCTGACAGCACCGCTGAAAACTGGACGAAATGACAGCGGGTTTCCGCCGCGATGATCCTGGCCAGGGTTGTTTTGCCGCACCCCGGCGGACCCCACAGAATCATGGAAAAAAGCTGATCGTTCTCAACGGCTTGCCGCAATAACGTGCCTTTACCGATAACATGCGTCTGTCCGACAAATTCATCCAGCCCCTTTGGGCGCATGCGATCGGCCAGCGGCCTTGCCGCCATTGCGGTCTCTTGGGCTTGATATTCAAAAAGGTCCATTGGCTATTTAATTTCTTTACACTCCGGCGTATCCATTTTTTGATTGTTGAATGTCCGGCTGTATTCTTCATCAATACATTTTTCAATGATGGCGCCCCACTTCCGACTTTCTTCATATGAAAAAATATCCGGCAGCTCCTGTATGTGATTGGCAATGCATGCCTCTACGGCAAAAGAGACGGTATCTTCACACTCTTCTTTTGTAACCTCATAACAGTCACGATAATACTGGTCGGATTTGCAGAAAGCAGTCGGCATGTTTTTCGTCATAAAGTTTATCCACTGATCCTGTGCCATATCGGCTGCATGGCTAACGGAAAAAAATAATATCAATACGAAAAAAAACACCCCTTTTGGCAACAGATTCATTATAATGTCTCCTTTCCCAATTATCCCTCTTGGCGGTGCCCCTTGCGCGCCTTAAAATACAGACGCATCGGCGTCTTATCGAGCCCTGCAGCCGCCCGGATCTGATTCACCAGATACCGCTGGTACGAAAAGTGAACCCCCACCGGGTAATTGACAAAACATATAAATGTCGGCGGCTTGGCGGAAACCTGGGTGGCATAATAAAATCGAATGCGCCGGTTCCTATAGATCGACGGTTCTCGCTGGCTGGTGGCCTGCTCGATGATCTGATTCAGCTGACTCGTGCTAATTCGACTGCTATACTGGCGATATATTTCATCCGTCAGACTGAAAATTTTCGAAACCCTTGTCCCGGTTTTTGCCGAAATCGTCAATGCCGGGGCAAAGTTTAAAAACTTGGCCGCCGACCGCAACTGCTCAATATATTTTTTAGAGGTCTGCTCATCTTTTTCAACCATGTCCCACTTGTTCAGCAGCAGAATGCAGCCGCAGCCCCGCTCCAACGCATAGCCGGCGATAGTAATATCCTGATCGGCAATCCCCTCCTGGGCGTCCATAACAATCAGAGCCACGTCACATCGATCAAGACTCCGCAGTGCCTTTATGACGGAAAATTTTTCCAGCTTACGGGAAACCTTGCCTTTGCGGCGGATTCCGGCGGTATCAATCAGCCGGTATGTCTTACTTTTTATCCGGCAGACTGAATCAATGGCGTCCCGGGTGGTGCCGGGGACATCGCTGACCAGCAGCCGTTCATTTCCCAGAATCCGATTGATCAGGGATGATTTTCCCACATTGGGGCGTCCGACAACCGCCAGGCTGATCAGCTCTTCTTCCGGTTGGGTGTTCACCAATGCTTCGGTGGGAAATTTAGCAACCAGCGCATCCAGAAAGTCCGGTATGCCGTAACCATGTTCGGACGAAACCGGAAATAGTTCATCCACCCCCAGGTTGTAAAATTCATAGAGGTTGTCTTCCTTTTCTACGCCGTCAATTTTATTTACGGCGTAGAAAACCGGTTTGGAAATATTACGTAGAATTTTGATCAGGTCCGCATCAAATGGAGAGGCGCCGCCTTTTCCGTCTAGCATCAGCACAATGACATCTGCATCATCCATGGCCAGTTTCAGCTGAAAACGGATCTGGTCGGCAAAACCATCGGCGTCCTGCTGGGAAAATCCGCCGGTATCAACCACTGTGAAATCAATCCCTTCCCAGCTGGCATCGCCGTAATTACGGTCACGGGTCACCCCCGGGAAGTTGTCCACCAGTGCGTCTCTTGTCCGTGTGACCCGATTAAAAAAAGTGGACTTGCCCACATTGGGGCGTCCGACAATGGCAACGATCGGTTTCATGATTTTTTTAATTCCCTCTGAACAATCGTAAAATTATAGAGTATATACGGTTTTTGGGATCATACCATAAAAACTTAAAAATTTTAAAAAAATGTCGCAGGATATTAGACTTTGCCGGACAGAAACTAAAAGCCATTTCAAAACCTTGGATCAGGTCTGATAGAAAGGCGCCCCGCTCAAAAGCGGGACTACCAGTCCTCAGACGGAGTTTTGAAATGGCTTTTAAACTAGTGCAGGATCTGACTTAAAAATAATTTGGTTCGTTCATGCTGGGGGTTATCAAAAAATTCCGTGGGCGTGTTTCCTTCGACAATTTGACCGAAGTCCATGAAGAGCACCCGGTGGGCGACGCTTTTGGCAAATCCCATTTCATGGGAGACAACAATCATGGTCATGCCCTCCTGGGCCAGATTGATCATAACGTCCAGCACTTCTTTGACCATTTCAGGATCCAGCGCGGAAGTCGGTTCATCAAACAGCATCACTTTAGGCCGCATGCACAGGCTTCGGGCAATGGCCACACGCTGCTGCTGTCCGCCGGAGAGCTGACCGGGGAATTTGAGGGCCTGGTCGGCAATATGCACCTTTTCCAGAAAATACATGGCGATGTCTTCAGCTTCAACTCTTGGCACCTTGCGCACCCAGATAGGGCCCAGCATCAGGTTTTCAAGTATGGTCAAATGGGGGAACAGGTTAAAGTGCTGAAACACCATGCCGACTTCCATACGGATTTTCTCAATGTTCTTGATGTCGTTGGTCAGTTCAATCCCGTCTACAATAATGCGGCCGCGCTGATGCTGCTCCAGCCTGTTGATGCAGCGGATCAGCGTTGATTTGCCGGACCCCGAAGGCCCGCAGATCACAATCCGTTCCTGCTTTTTAACGGTCAGATTGATATCCTTCAAGACATGGAAATCGCCGAACCACTTGTGCATCTCGATGATTTCAATAATCGGATCGGTGTCAGCCTGTTTTTCCCTGCCGACTTTCGGCTCCTGGTTCATAATCTCTCTCGTCAATAGGTTTGGTTCAACTGCAGGTTAAATATCCCTTTGACCTCAGCGGCCGGTATCCAGCTCCCGCTCCAGCCGGCGGCTGTAATTCGACATAAAGAAACAGCATAAAAAGTAAATCAGGGCAACAAAAATATAAGCTTCAGCTGAAAATCCCATCCACTTGGGATCCGACAGAATGGACTGGGTGGTTTTGAGCAGATCGTAAAGTGCGATGATGACCACCAGGGAGGTATCCTTGAAAGCGGAAATGAGGATACTGACCGATGGGGGAATCACGATTTTCAGCGCCTGCGGCAATATGACCAGACGCATGGTCAGGTAGTAATTCAACCCCAGAGACTCGGCCGCTTCATACTGCCCACGAGCCATTCCCTGCAGCCCCCCGCGAACAACCTCCGCAATATAGGCCGCCGTAAACAGAATTATGGCCAGTTGGGCCCTTAAGATTTTATTGAAGGTAACCCCCTGGGGTAAAAACAGGGGAAAAACAACCGACGACATGAACAACAGGCTGATCAGGGGAACGCCGCGAATCAATTCGATATACAGGACGCACAGCGTTTTGATGGCCCGCATTTCGGATTGGCGCCCCAGCGCCAGAATCACCCCCAGGGGATAGGCCGCCGTAAGTCCGAACACCGACAGGAGCAGTGTCAGCGGCAGGCCGCCCCATTGGGTGCTCTCCACGGGCGCCAGACCGAACAATCCCCCTTTCATGAGAAGGCCCATGATAAACAGTCCGGCAATCCAGCCATACCCCAACGGTTTTCGCCAGCGTTTCCGGTTGCGGCTGTAAAACAGCAGCCCCACCAGAATGATCATGGCCAGCAGCGGCCGCCATTGCGATTCCGGCGGGAAGAACCCGAAAAGAATAAACCGGATATTTGCGCTGATGACCGACCAGCAGGCCCCGCCGGCTGCGCGGCACTCCTCTCCGGTAGATACCCACATACTGTCCACAAACGCCCACCGGATGAATGGTGGAACGATTTTCCAGAGTATCAGCAGGGCAATAACGCTTAAAATCGAATTTAAAACACTATTAAACAGGTTGGCTTTGACCCAGCCGATCACCCCCACACTGGTAAGCGGCGGCTTGATGATTTCCACCGGAGCGTCTGCATTTGCTTTGTTTATGGCGGTCATGGGTCCGTTATCTTTCCACCAGTGCTATTTTTTTGTTATACCAGTTCATGAAGGCCGAGGTTGTCAGGCTGAAAAAAAGATACACCAGCATAATCATGGCCACACCTTCAATGGCCTGTCCGGTCTGGTTAATGGTCGTCCCGGCCACCGACACAAAATCCGGATACCCGATGGCAACCGCCAGAGAACTGTTTTTTGTCAGGTTCAGCATCTGGCTGGTCAAGGGCGGCACGATCACCCGAAGCGCCTGGGGTAAAATGACCAGGTTCAGAATATGTCCGGGCCGCAGACCGATAGACATGGCCGCCTCGGTCTGTCCATGGCTGACCGACTGAATCCCGGCGCGCACGACTTCGGCCACAAATGCGGCCGTATATAATACCAGTCCCAGCAGCAGCGCGCTGAACTCCGGACTTATCGTCATTCCCCCTTTAAAGTTAAACCCGGTCAGTTTGGGCACATTCATCTCAAAAGGTGCGCCGAACAGCAGCCACGTCAGCAGCGGCAGCCCGATAAAAATCCCCAGCGAGAATCTGAACACCGGAAAGGGCCGGCCGGTGATGTCCTGTCGCTCTCGTGCCCAGCGGCGCAACATAAAGGCTACAATGCCGGCAATCACCAATGCCATCAGCATAAAACCATAGGCCGTATGGTATTTGGGTATGGCGAACACCAGACCGCGGTTACTGATAAAAACATGCGCGAAAGGGTTCAGGGCCTGGCGGGGAACCGGCAGGATTTCATAAAAGAACGAATACCAGAAAAATAGCTGCAGCAATATCGGGATATTCTGAAAAAACTCGATATAGACAGCGGCCAGCCGCGTGACCAGCCAGTTTGATGACAACCGGGCGATGCCGATAAACGTCCCCAGGATGACCGTCAGGATAACACCGATAAACGCAACAATCAGGGTATTGAGCGCTCCCACCAGAAGGGCCCGCCCATAGCTGTCGGCAGCAGAATACCGAATCAGCGACTCACCGATTTCAAATGAAGATTCTTTTTGGAGAAATCCGAAACCGGTGGCAATTGATTGTTTCTCGAGGTTTGCCAGGGTATTTGAAATCAGATAAAAGCCCAGCAGGCCCACCAGCGCCATAACGCCCAATTGATACAAAATGGATCGCTTGGCAGGATCATACCAGAACGATACGGATGTACGTTCGGTTTTGGCGGTCGAATCGCTCTTGTCTGCTTTCATCGGCAGCCTTAAATGTTGTTATTTACGAGATATTCAGAGAAGGGCGCCGCTTACGGCGGCGCCCTTTTAGAAGATCTTACTTAAACGGCGGCGTATACATCAGGCCGCCTTTGGTCCACAGGGCATTCAGACCGCGCTCCAGCCTGAGTGTGGTATTGACGCCGACGTTTCGTTCAAAGACCTCGCCGTAGTTTCCCACCTGTTTGACGATATTATAGGCCCATTTTTCATCCAACCCGAGGGCTTTGCCGTTGCCGGGGCTTACGCCTAAAAACCGCTGGATGATGGGATCTTGGCTCTTGAGCATTTCATCCACGTTTTTGGAGGAAATCCCCAGATATTCCGCTTCGATCATGGCCATTACCGAAAAGTTCACCACGTCATACCACTGGTCATCCCCATGACGAACAGCCGGCGCAAGGGGTTCTCTTGAAATAATCTCCGGCAAAATCACGTAATCGGCCGGATTGGGGGCAATGGCTCGGGTACCGGCCAGTTGGGAAGCGTCTGAAGTCAGGCTGTCGCAGCGCCCCGCAAAAAAGGCCTTGGCAAGTTCCGGGGTGCTTTCGATGACCACCGGCTTCATTTTTATTTTATTGGCCCTGAAATAATCGGCGGCATTCATCTCCGTGGTCGTTCCCGGCAGAACACAGACGGTTGCGCCGTCAAGCTCCTTGGCGCTTTTGACTCCCAATTTCTTGGGAACCAGAAATCCCTGACCGTCATAGTAGTTGACCTGCACAAAGTTAAGGCCCAGATCGGTTTCTCGGGTCAAGGTCCGGGTGGCGTTGCGGGTTAATACGTCTATTTCGCCGGACTGCAGCGCGGTGAAACGGGTCTTGGCTGTCAGTGGAATATATTTTATTTTGTTGGCATCCCCGAATACCGCCACCGAAATCGCGCGGGCCGTATCCACATCAAGACCCCGCCAAACGCCTTTTTCATCAGGTTTGGCAAAACCAAAGAGGCCCTCATTTACACCCACCTGAATGAATCCTTTGGCTTTGACATCCTGCAACGTGCCGGCAATTGCCGCACTTGCGCCCAAAAATGCGATGACAATAAACATTACTAGAAAAAACTTGACTGGTTTCATGCTTTATCCTCCTTTGGGTTAAGGTTTCATGCCGGATACTCGTGTGTCGATACACGCATTCGAAATCGTTTCGGCAAGCCTGTCAAAAGTGAAAATTAGTATAAAAATTGGATGAGGTGTAAAGTAAAGCTGAATCGCAACAATGAGCGTATTCCTTGTCACGCCCCGCAGGGACCGCAGGGTTATTCAAAAACCGGTTGATCAATAATAATGGAGATTTATATCATTGCCGTTTTGTTTTGCAAGAAAAAACTGGATTCTATTCGATCCCTCCAGGTACATAAGGAGATTGACCGTTCCGGTTTATAACGCAATTTCCCCGCGGATGACAGGCGTTGATCTTTTTCCCCATAAATTTTTGAAAAAAGTCCCTATGCTTGACAGTTCGTATCAGACAACATATAGATTTCAGATAAGTTCTCAAAAAGTTTGTCTGACATTCGCCAACAAAGGGAGGCAAAATCGTCTCTCCAAGGGTTTGGAGGAAAAAAATGAAATCAATACAAAGCGTTATAAAATTTATAGGATTTCTGACACTTAATATGGGGTTGCTGGCGGGGTGTGCCTCGACTTCATACATCAATGTCA
>JARGFK010000069.1 GCA_029211065.1 Desulfobacterales bacterium | reverse complement strand
GGATCAAGCTTAATAATATATGGGCTTTTTCTTGGGATATCGCACCTCCTTTCTTTTCGGAGGACGATATCAAAATCGCATTAATTTGTCAATATTACGTCATCGTATTTATGTATCTGTGTACTTAGGCATAATCGAATAAAAGTATGATACTTTCGGATATTTCTCTTTTACATAACCGAACATGCCGGTGTCCCCTGTGATCCATAAATAAGAATTGGTTTTTATGCCTAACAACCTGTTTTTTATTTGTATAAATGCGTTAAACCGGTCGTCTTATGACAAATGGAACTTTAAGTGGGTATCTGATATACACACTATATACTGCGAAATTACCCACAAAATATAAAAAAGAGGTTGCATGTAAAAATTTTTTTTGATTTAAAAGTTACAAAGACCCTAAATCTTTCCAGCTTGTTATGAATTATCTGGCAGTAAGGCTATTGTCAAAAATCTATTAAGTTTCGCTTTTCGATAATTTTTTAAAATTTAAGAAAAAAAATTATATTTTTTCATCACGCAAAAAGTAAATCCCACCAGCTTCTTTAAACAAAGAAGAGAGAGGTTTGCAATGAGTCTACTTAGAAAAATTCGAAGGCTAATCCAACGAAATGAAACAGCTGCCAAGGCCCGAGATCGGCGCAAATTATTCCTCGAGCCGCTGGAGCCGCGGCTGCTCCTGTCCGCCGACCTAAAATTTGCCATGACAGGCAGCGCGGATGATCTCACGCTCCGTCTGGAAGAAGTCGAAGGTGCGGATACCCTCCAGCTGATCAACAACCTGGATCAGTCGATTTTGCAGAGTCAGGCTCTGGTTGACACGAGCGCGGTAGAAATTACCGGCTCCGAACGGGACGACAGGCTGACCGTGAACTTCACCACACCCTTCTCAATCCCCATCTATTTTACGGACGCCACCTCGAGTGACGCAGATGTCCTGGATGTCGTGGGAGGAGAGCCGACCTGGCGCATGACCGGACCCGATTCCGGTATTGTGGCCACCGTCGATTTCAGCGGGATCGAAAACCTGAGTGGTGCTACCGACAACCAGGATCCCTCGGCCGATTGGGACCTGTTAGCGGAACAGATCTTTTTCCTGGATTTGGATGGCGCATTCGACGTGAGTTACGAAGGACCGATCACGGTCGACGGCTTCGACATTCCGGCCTTTAGGGCGCCCGATTACTTGCTTGGGCTGGAAGGCGAAATTATAGACTCACTCTTGTTTGCACTCAGCGAGGCCTTTGACGACCCAGGTTTCCTTTTCACCAATATTGAACCCGCATCAGGCACCGATTTTTCCACCGTCTATCTCGGCGGAGAAGGTGAAGCCTTTGCCGAGTACGGCCCCTTTATCGGCCTGTCTGAGAAAATCGATACCGGCAATCAGGACCCCAACGATATCACATTTGTCTTTACGGAAAATATCGACTCGTTCTTCAGCTCAGCATCCGAATTTGGGGCGACCCTTGCCGAGTATGTGGCTCATGAATCAGGCCATCTCCTCGGGTGGGAGCATGCCTACGAGATGGAGCCCGGCAACCCGCTTGCCGCGGTCGGGTGGAAGCCCTATGTCCACATCGAGATCGCCCAGGATGTGCGGAACGATCTCCTCGAGGACGGCAAGATAACCATCGCCGGAAACCAGTATGACGTGCACCCCAGAATCATTGAGGCTCTCACGAAGTATCCCGCATTTTATTACGCGGGCGCCGTGGGTCCTGACGGGTTCCCGGAACTGATCATGGGTCAATCCGTGCTGCACCCTGAATCAACCGGCATCTGGGTGGGGCATGTTCTGGATAGGGCCTGGAAGGCCCAGCTGGACAATCAATACTCTGAAACTGAAAAGCTGCAGATTCTCGCCTGGGCTTATGGTTTCCCGACCCACGTGTCCGGGGACGTTTGGTGCCATACGCTCACGAATGAGTTCACCGGCGCGCCCTGGCCTGATTTCGGGGATATTCTCGATCTCAGTGAACCGAAGTACCTTGCCAGCGTCATCAAACATCTTCTGGTTGAGGGGTATATCGGCGATGCCACTCCGGGCTTCGACGGCAACGAAGACCGGACACAGCTTCCGACCGGTGACGTGAGTGACGACGCGACACCCACCAGGGAGCTTGGTGCGGTGGGGGATTTCGTTTATGACGCCCTCATCTATAACCTGCCGGACCTTCCGGGAAGGGAACTTGAGCATCAGTTCACGATTGATGCGAGCGATACAGCACTGGCCGGGTATTTGGCTGATCTCGGCAGCGAGACCCTTACGAATGCACTTAAGACGATGTTCAATGACCATGACATCACGCTGGGCCTGGATACGATGGTCTCAGGGATCACTGCAGGGGCCCTATGGGAGATCAAGAGCGATTACACTTATTATGACCTCAGGCTCAATGATTCCGGAGGACTGGACGTTTCCAAGATCATGAAGTCCCGAGGCATCATTGCCGATTTCTTCATCAACCTGCGCGACACGCTTGTCACCCTGGTGGGAGACCCGAGCGGGCTAGACAGCCCGTATACCGGCCTTCCAGCGGCAGATTACGAGCCCCTCGCCGGTTTGGTCGACGGCATCCTCCAGGGGATAGACAACCTACTGAAGGGGGAAGACCTTGTCGACAAAGACGCTTTGCTCGACGACGTGAAGGGTCTTGGCGAAAAAATCACGGACAATTTCAAGGAAATATTCGGGAAGATTACGGGTGGCGATCTCGCCGGCGTGGATCTTCAGGGCTTTGTCACGAGCCTTGCCACCTCTCTGGGTACCGAGGCTTCGGACTACCTGCACTACTGGATCTATAACATTGACCAGGGCCTTCGCCACTGGGGCGACTTTGGGCTGGCCTCGTCCCGGGCCCTGTTCGACCCCCAGAGCGGCCGTGACCTGCAGAACGAAACGGGCGAGAGCTATGGCCCGGACGCCGTAGACCCCACCTTCCTCGATCGACGGGGGGATGCGGAAGGAGACGTCGGTCTCCTTGACGTCCTCCTGAACGAGATCGACGACCTTAACAATGACGGCCGCACGGACGATTCCTTCATCAATCAGTACCTGCTGCCGATGGTCGGTATGCCGCGAAAAATAGGTGAACTGCGTGCAGGCATCCAGGCTGGTTTCGGGGAGCTGGAGAGCAAGATTCTGGAACCGGCACGGGAACTTCTCGGCGATATAAACCCCTTTGATCCGATTCTGAAATGGATAAAAGAAGAAATAAAGGAATATGCCAAGGAATTGCTGAGAAAAGCCGTGCTGAACACCTTTGGCTTTGACATCGAACTGTTTGACTTTTTCTCCGGTTCACCTTCCGGGAAAATGGATCTGAAGAGCATCAATATTGCGAATTTTGGTCTCACCGACAACGACATTGAAGGCCTCAGCAGTGCAGCGGATTGCGTGGTCACCTGGACGGGTCACGAACTGTCGGTCGGTGATGTGGTCAAGTTCAAAGATATTGACGAGGGTTCGGGCTGGGACGTGCTGAACGGCGAGCATCAGGTAAAGGCCGTGTTGAACGATGACGCTTTCACCATAGAGGCGGATACGAGCACCTTGTCGGCATATGATGCAGCCGCCGACCCGGGCAAACGCGGCAAGGTGACCGAAGTGCTCCTCTTCAAATCGACCGATCACGAAAGGCTTGACCAGTACCTGGGGTTCACGGGGACCGACCACCTTCAGGACTTCACCCTCAGCTCCTATGTCCAGGACTACGGCTCATTCAAAGTGGAGTACTATGACGACGCCATGGGGGGACTCTTCGACAATGTGGAGTATAACAAGGAGACCTTTGCCGTCTATGCCGACAGCCTGATGCTCTCCAAGCTGCTCCTGCTGCAGGAGACGGATCCCCTGAGCAGCAGCGAGCCGAAAACGATCAGCAAATTGCTCAGTGATCTCGTGAGCAATCCCGGGAGAGAGTTGGATGACCCGGGATACCTGGAGCCCGGTGATGCCGGCTATGTCTATTATGACTTCGCGGGGATGGACCTGAACGGCGTTCATGGCGGGGACATCCTCACCGCAACCATGCCGGGTGTCCTCGACCGTTACGGTCAGCCGGTCAGCGTGGTCGACAAATACGGCCAGCCGATCTACGGCGACATCTGGCTCACCACCATTGACGGCGACCACACCTGGCGGCAGGACAGCGCCACGTCGTTCAATAGCCTTTCCCGTTACCACCGGCCGGATGACGGCAACACGGTGACGTGGACCTTCGGAAGTCTCGATCCCGGAACTTACGAGGTGTATGCGGACTGGTCGACCACCCTGTACATGAACCCGGCCAAAAACGCGCCCTACACTGTCTATGACGACACGACGCAGGAAGCGACCGTACTCGTCGACCAGAGCAGGGCTCCGGACGATGCGGAGTTCTCGGATTTGCTCAGTGGCGAGAGCCGGCTTGATGTGTGGAAGCTGTTGGGTACATTCACCATCAGCAGCGGCATCTTGAACGTTGCGTTGGACGACAGCGCGGATGGCGACGTGGTCGCGGGCCGTATCCGGATCGTGAACACATCGTCCGGTACGGTTCGGATCATTTCGAACCAGGATCCGGGCTATGTTGAGACATCCCATTCCCTGGGGGGGGTGACCTCGTCGCCATCCCTTGTGAGCGAATTGGACGGAGACCCGGGTGCGGTCCCGGCTGCACTCATCAGCTTGTTGGCCGCCGATGAAGCGACGCACAACGCAGGAATTCCGCCAGAAGAACTTCCGGAGATCGTCGAGCGAGTGGTTAAGGTGATCACTCCGGGCAGTGAATGGGAAATCCGCAATGTCGAGAAAATTGAAGTCGCCATGCTCGGGACCACCTTCTTCGAAAAACTCCGGTACGGGGACAGCTACACGGTCAAACTTGAGGGGGGTGACCTCAATATCTATATGGATTGGCAGGGTATCACCTATCCCTTGGGAACCGGCAACTCCCCTCTCTGGGAAAGCAGTGTGCTCCGTGAGCCCGCCTTCAGGGTCCTTTTCGACGATTGGGAAAACGGCGCCCAGATCTTTCCGGACCTGGGCGACCCGGTCACCACGGACAGCAATATCGTTGCCAGCGTGACCTTCGGCTCCTTCCCGGCCTATACCCCCTATGTCCCGACGTTGACCGCCCCATCCGACACGACCGGCTGGGGGAGCAATAGCTTCAATGCCGCCGGAGACATGGTGGCTGATGGGGATGTCACGGTTCATGTGAGCGGAGACCTGGAGATCAATAACATCACCGGCAACGCTGACGGCAGCGCCGACTCCCTGACCATTATTGTGGGAACGCTTGTTGCCATCACGCCGACAGCAACGAGCGCAGGCACAACTGTCACCTTTTCGGACGACCACGGGCTGGTCGCCGGCGACCTGTTCGGGGATATGACGAAAGGATACCGGACGGTCACCAGTGTGACGAGCGCAACGGTGGTAGAGGTGGACCGCGCTTACACGAGTGCCCTCTCAGCCGATACGGTGAGCAAGCAGGGCTACGGCAACGACTGGGACGTCACGATTACCGGCTTTGTCGGAGGCGGGGGCCTCACCAACGTATCGATACACGCCGACGGATCGATTATCCTCAAGGGAAGAGCGGAAGGTGAGGACTATCGGGACGGCGCCACCATCTCAAGCCGTCAGGTCGCGGCAGGGGCGAACCACTGGGACGCAAACTCCAGCTCGGCCTCCGGGGCCATCATCTTGAAGGCCCCCGTGATCACCCTCGGCGAAGGCACAAACATCCTGGCGCATGCCACCGCGGGGGACACTGCCGGTGACGTGCGCCTGATATCCTACGAGAAGGTAAAGCAGGCCTGGGAATTTCTGGGCATCAGCGACTTCAAATGGCGAAGCTCTGAGGCTTCTATTGAGGTGGGCGAGGGCGCCCGGATCACGGGAGACGACATTAACCTCGACACCACGGCATGGACCCAGAAGACCCTTGATCAGGCCGAAGACCCGGAATTCTCCTTTCCCACGAGGGCTGTTGCCCTCGGGGATGTGGACAATGACGGAGACCTCGATCTCGTGGTGGGGAATTACAATAAACCCAACCGCCTGTACCTGAACGACGGAAGCGGCAACTTCGGATATGGCGCAGATATTGGCACCGAGTCCTATAAGACGACGGCCATCGGCCTCGGCAACCTTGATTCCGATGGAGAGCTTGAACTGGTGGTCGGCACCGAGGGAGAAAAAATCTTCCTCTTTAACTATGACAAGACCGCGGAAACCTGGTCATCCGCGGAAATTGAAAGCAGCACGGATTATAAGGTCACCTCCCTGGTCCTGGCTGATGTGGACGCGGACAGCGATCTCGATCTCCTGGTCGGCAATTCAGAGAAGGCCGGTCGCCTGTACCTCAATAACAGCGGCACGCTCACCTACAGCACCGGATTCGGGGACGATACGCTCAAGGCCACGTCCCTGGCCTGGGGAAACATCGATGGGGATGCCGCCCTGGAGGTGGTCGTGGGCACGGACGGCCAGGGCATTCTCGCCTATGACTATTCCGGCACCGCCTTTGGTTCCGCCACAAATATCGACGCCGATACCGGTTTCAAGACAACCGCCCTTGCGTTGGGCAATCTGGGCGGAGACGGGGCGCTCGAAATCGTGGCCGGCACCGATGGAAATGGCATCCGGCGCTATGACTCTTCGGGCGGCACGTTTTCGAAGACGACCATTGATGCTACGGCCTACGCCACGACCGCCCTCGCCATCGCTGATATCGACGCGGACAGTGATCCTGACCTCGTCGTCGGCAATAACCTCCAGCAGAACCGGTTCTACCTGAATGACGGGAGCGGCAACTTCGGAACGGGCACGAACATCGGCACCGATGCCTACACCACCACCTCCCTGGCCCTGGGGAATGTGGACGGAGTGAGCGGTCTGGACCTGGTGGTCGGCATTGACCGCATGCCGAACCGCCTCTATTCTCTGAAGACCATGGAGGGGAAGACCGGATACGTTTTCGGAAAGGACATCGGCGTGAATTCGCAACTGGTGTCCAGTGCGGCAGCCAACAACACCCTGGACTACTCCACAGGCAAGGCCAAGGCCGTTGTTGCGGAATCGGTGGCGAGCATTCTGATCGGGGCGGGCGCCTACCTGGACGCTGCTCACGACGTCCTGTTGAACTCCTTCTCCCACTCGGATGTCCAGATGACCACCGTGAGAAGCGGCTGGGGCGTCACCTACGGGAATTCCTCGGCTACAGCGACCATCCAAGTGGAAAACGGCGCGGACATCTCCGCAACGAATCTCTTTCAGATACACGCCAACGTTGAGAACACGGTGAACGTCATCACCTTTATTCCCGCCCTTGGCGTGAGCACCAATCTGGCCTTTTCCCTGGCCATCGGCCACTCCACCTCCCTTGCGGATATCCGCAGCGGAGCCGAGGTAGAGGCCATGACGGCCGACATACTCGCGAAGAATCTGAACTCATTCGCCAACACGGCGATTGCCGCAGGATTTGGCACAAAGGCGGCTACGGACAAGGACACGGAGGGGAGTAAAGATGATGATACCGGCACCAGCGCGACCGTTGCCCTCGGTTTTTTCCAGTCTTTGGCCACCGCCACCGTCAGTGGCATCATGGCCATCGGCAATGATTTCACCGTTCACGGTGAATCTGTTAACGACAGGAACGTGACCCGGTCCTTCGCCTCGGTGAGCGGCAATCCCATCGGCAAATATGCCCAGGACATTGCCGATTTCACGGACAGCATTCCGTTTGTGAACGAGATCGGGATTGGCGACAGCGTGCTCAAGGCACGCACCGGCGAAACCAAAAAGGGATATGCCGTGGCTCTGGCCATGGTGACCAGTGACAACAAGGCGAACGCCTTGATCGGTCAAGGGGCCTTCATCACCGTCGGCGGCGAGCTTGATGTCACATCACTCGCGCAGGACACCTTCCAGATTTCGGCCTCAGGCAGTGCCGGTGCGCTTCCGGGATCCAATCTGGAAAAAGCCTACGGGGGCGCCCTCGCTTATTCGAAGGCCGCGAACCAGGCCAACGCCTTTGTGGGCTGGAACGCCTATGTCGATGTGACCGGGACCCTGACCATCGATGCCGACGCAACGATGCTTAGCCCGGTGGATCCGCTCGATCTGACGCTGGCCCTCCTGGGCTTCGGCGAGGCGACCCAGACGGAAGCGCTCGCAGCGGCCTACGCGTACTCTGAGAAGATGGGCGGAAAGCTGGCCAATGAGCTGGGTTCCCCTGTGTTCGAGGCGGACGATTTCATCGACCTGAGCGGGTTCGTGTCTAAGCTGCGTATTCACTCGGATCCGGTGTCCAAGTTTCTCTGGGATGGATTCTCGTCCGATACGCAGACCCTGCTGAACGATGTGGGCGCGGATGCGGAAGCGGTCAAAAAGGCGCTGGTAGAAGAACTGAATAAGGTCATTCAGGAAGATGAGTCGCTTTACAGCAAAAAGCAGCCCGCGCCCAACGATACGAAGAGCATCTTTGACGGCATCACCCTCCGGGACGAGACCAAGGCACTGGGGGATACAAACGGGGATGACAAACTGGACCTCACCGATGACGCGTTGACCAATGAGGCGGACCTTGTCCGCTTTAACCGGATGCTCCTGGAAGATGCTTACACGACCGAGATTGCCAAGAGACAAAACAAGATTCTCGAAGTCATCACCGATAACCTCAACGACGAAGCCAAGACCGGCACGAGCTTCATCTATGCAGGCGGCTCGGCTGCTTCGGGGGGGACTGCCGTGGGGGGCGGCATCAATGTGCTCTTTAGCTACAATTCCGCAGCCGCTGGCATTGCCAAAGGGGCAAACGTTTCATCCGGGGCGGATGTGGAGGTTTCGGCAACCGGGACGGTCGATTCGTACAACTTTGCGGGCAACGCCTCCGTACTTAACCTGGCCACCAACCGATCGAAGACGGGTATCGGCGGATTCTTCGACGCCATCATCCTCCAGAATTTTGCCACTGCCACCATTGACGACCTGGCCGTGGTGTCCGCGGGTCATGACATTTCGGTGAAGGCCGATACCACCAACAACCTCATCACGATCGTGATGGCAGGCGGTTATGCCGAAAAGACGGGCATAGACGGGGCTTTCATTTACAACCGCCTCGAAAATACCACGCTGGCCCACATTGAGGACCGCGCAACGGTCCATGCAGACCACGACGTCATCATTGATGCCCAGACCGATATCCAGGCGATCACCATTACCCCTGCCATTGCCATCGGAGGACAATACGGCGTCGGCATCGCCGCTTCCATCGCCCACATCATAAACGCGACAGGCGCCATCATAGGCGATGTGAACGATCCCGTACCCCAGGGGGGTTACGGAGAGGGCGTCAGCGTCGGCACGGTCACGGCGGGGAACGACCTTTCGCTTTACGCGCGGTCGACGCCCGAAATCTGGACGATCGGCGCCTCAGCAGGAATCGCTCCGGGCGGCACTGATTCCACCGATAATGGAGGTACTGAAGGTGGCATGACTTCCGTGCCGAGCAGTGGCGAGAAATTCGGCCTTGGTTTTTCCGGTTCCGTCGCCTTCAACTGGGTGGAAGCGTACACCACGGCGTTTATCGATGATCATGTCACTGTCAACGCCACCGGCGATCTTTCCGTCGAGGCCTATAGCAACCCGCTGCTTATAGCCGGCGCCGGCGGCTTTGCCTTCGGTAATGATTGGGGCATTGGCGCCGCCTATGCCCACAACAATCTCCATCAGACCACCAAGGCCTTTATCGAGAATGCCGTGGTAAGCAGCGGTACCCTCCTGATACGGGCCCACACGGACAACAAGATCATCGGCGTGGCTGCGAGCGGCGCCGGGGCCAAAGATGACGGGGCCATTGCGGGGGGGGTCAACCTCAATTTTCTCACCCACAACGTGTATGCGTATGTGGGAGACAGTGCAACCATCAATACCACCAATGCAACAATCAAGGCCGAAAACAAGGGCCTCCTCGTCTCCGTTGCCGGGGTGCTCGCGATCGGTGTGAACGGCGCCTTTGCTGCGGGTGCGGATGTTGGTCTGAGTTTTGTGGAAAGCAATGTTTACGCCTATGTCGGGAGTAATGCCAAAGTTACCGCTACAGACGCCAGGGTCTTCGCGTCGAACGACACGGAGGCGGTGTCTGTTGCGGCGGCCGTGGCCGTTTCCACGGATGGAATCGGGGCATCCGGCTCAGCCGCCTCGGTCAACCTCGACCATGACGTACAGGCCTTCATCGCCAACAAAGACTACAACGCCCTCCTCGCAGCCATGGACCGCGACCAGGACGGAATGATCAGCCGGCAGGAGTTTCTGGCGCGCGCTGGGGACGAAACTGCTTTTGCGGCGGCGGACACGAACAATGACGGCTATCTGGACGCGGGAGAATATTCTCAACACAAAAATACAATTGACACCGCGACGCTCGGCCAGATTCAACTGGCCGGGAGCCTTTACTTCGACGCGGATGATAAAACCCATCTCATCGTCATCGGAGGCTCGGTCGCGGGCGGTGATGATGCCGGCGTGGGGATATCGGCAGCAAACGTCAACGTTCCCGAACGGACAGTGAAGGCGTACATCGGGCAGGGCGCACGGGTGGATGCAAAAGGTGCCGGCGCAGGCATTCTCGATCCGGGAGCAAAGACCCTCAACGGACAGCCCTTCGGCGGCCCCGGCATTACCCTGGATGCCACCGCCGACGACAGCCTCCTGGTCTTTGCCGGTGGCGGCGCCGGCGCAGACACCTTCGCCGGCGCCGGATCGGCTGTGGTCATTACCATGGGCACCACCGAAGACACGACCGAGACGTTTATCGGAACGGGAGCCCTTATCAATGCCACCGGCGGCAATTCGGGGGCTGATTCGGATCAGTCCGTGCGCTTGCGGGCCGAACACGATACCTTCATCCTGGGCATCGCCGGAAGTGTCGCAGGCGCCAGCACCGCTGCCCTGGGTCTGGCGGCAAATGTCCAGACCATCGACAGAACCGTCAAGGCCCATATCGATTCTTCCGCCCGGGTTTATGCAAGGAAAGACGTTATCGTGACCGCCTTGTCCAGCGAGGACATCCTTGCCATTAGCGCCGCGGGCACCTACGGCGGCTCCGCCGGTTTGAGCGGATCGGTCTCCGTCCTCGACATGGATACGACGACCGCCGCCTATATCGCAGGGACTCCAACCGGTGCGGTCACCTTTGTCGATGCGGGAGGCGATGTGGCGATTGCGGCCGACGGCGCTCTTGAGGCCACCCTGATTGCGGGTTCTGTGGGCGCCAGCAGTTCGGTGGGCGTGGGCGCATCCAATACGACCCTGCTCCATACCGACGCTGTGGAGGCGTACGTCGGGGAGAGGGCCACGGTGAACGCGGCAGGGCCTACCGGGCTGACAGTGAGCGCCACATCCAGCGAGGACCTCATTACGGTCGCCGCGGGAGGCGCCGGGTCAGGTTCGGTGGCTGTGGCGGGATCAGCTACGGTGAACGACCTCGACGAAACCACGCTCGCCTACATCGGCCGGAACGCGACCATTAGTGTCGAAGACAGTGTCAATAACCCGGGTATTTTTCTCAACGCAACAGATGATACGACGATCGTCTCCGTGGCCGGCTCGCTTTCGGCCTCGGGAAGCGTTGCGGTGGGTCTCGGCGCAGACGTGGGATTCATCACCAAGACCACCAAGGCCTTCATCGATTCCGGCGTCACGGCAAACGCAGACGGGGATATCAAGGTGGATGCCCGGTCCACAGAGGATATCACCTCCGTTGCAGCAGGCATGGGTGTGAGCGGCACGGCGGCCGTGACCCTTGATGCGTCCGTCCATATCGTCACCGTCACGACAAAGGCTTTTGTGGGGGACGAGGATGGGGTCGGCTCCGCAGGCGCGGGCCATGTCCACGCCCAGGGCGATGTGATCCTAGCGGCCGACGACAACACCGAGGTGGACAAGGTCGTCGGGGTGCTTGCGGTTGCGGGGAGCGCCGGTGTGGGTGCTGCGGGGGCAGTCACGGTGACCGAGAAGACCACCGAGGCGTTCATCGGCCAGGGCGCATGGGTTACAGGCGAAGGGAAATCGGCAGGGAACACGGTGAACACCGGGCGATTCGTTCCGGGTCCCGATTCCTCCGCCCCGACCTTTGATCCGAACAATGCAAGCGGCAGCGCTGGGATCGAGACGAACAGCATTTCAGGCGACCCCGATATCAACAGCCTCAAGTCCCAGGGGGACATCAAGACCCCTCAGTTTGCAGAAATGGATGCCAAGCAGGACGGGGGAGACGACCTGAGGAGCGGGTCTTTTCAACGGACCATAGCGCCGGGGACCCGGGCCGGGTTCCATGGTGTTGCGGTGAGCGCCACGAATCGGGACGACATCGCCGACTTTACCATCAGCATTGCCGGCGGTACGGCGGGTATTGCGATCTCGGCCGGCGTCAACGTGATCGACAACACCACAAGGGCGTATATCGGCGAGAACGCCGTCGTCAATCAGGACACTTCCGCAGCGGGCGCCTCGCAGTCGGTCCTCGTGGCGGCCGGCAGTGATTTCAAACACCTGGCTGTTGCAGGGACCCTGGCCGCCGGTACGGTGGGGGTGAGCCCGGCAGTTGACGTAACGGTGGTGTCGAATTCGCAGGAAAAGCCCACGGCCGAGGCCTCCATACGGGCAGGAGCGGTGGTGAAGGCGAAGAACGACGTCATCGTAGAGGCCCATGCGCGTGAAGACATCCTGCTTGCCGGTTTCGGGATTGCGGCTGGTACGGTGGGCGTTGGCGGCGCAGTCAATGTGCTGGTCATCGACAATGTCACCACCGCCTCGATTGCGGGAACCGTGTTTGCGGGCGGGGACGTGCTTGTCTTTGCCACTGACGATACCGCCATTGATGTCATATCCGGTGCACTGGCTGCAGGTTATGTGGGCGTCGGCGGTTCGGTCGGGGTTATGACCCTCGACAAAGCGACCCAGGCCTTCATTGCCGACGGCGCCGCAGTGGATGCCCTGGGAAATGGCGACGGGCTTGCGGGCATCCTTAACGGAACGAATGATGGGAATACCTTCGGCACCATGACCGCGCACGGCGTGATCGTGCAGGCGCAGTCGAGCGAGGACCTCTTCCACCTCGCCGTGGCAGGCGGGGCGGGCTTTGTGGGGGTCTCGGGCGGGGTTGCGGTCACCCTTATCGATTCCGATACGGATGCGTACATCGGAAGCGCCTTGATCAACCAGGCGGACCCTGACGCCGACGGCATCGTGAACGAGGGGGCCAATGCGAACCAGGACGTTGTCGTCGGCGCATCGAACAAGGTATCGGCTACGACGTTTGCGGGCGCGGTGGCCGGGGGTTTCGTGGGTGTCGGTGGGGCCGTTGACGTGGGGAGCATTAAGAACGACACGAGCGCGGGTATCCGGACAGGCGCCCATGTGAATGCCGCAAACGACGTGGCGGTGAACGCCCTCGGCATAAAGGATATCAATGGATACGCGTTCAGCGGCGCAGGGGGTCTGGTCGGCCTCAGCGCCAGTGTCTCGGTCTGGTCGATCGGGAGTGAAATCCAGAAGAACTACTCGGACAGCGAAGGCCATTCGGCCAATGCCACCACCGGCGAAGGCGCCGAATCGGCCGACTCGGACGGAGCCGGACAGTCCGAGGCGGCGACCAACAAAGTCGGCGACCTGCTTGGTGGGTTCAGCAGTTCGGGCGGCAGCAACAGCAACGCCGATCGGGTTGCCTCCGGCACGTCGGAAGCCGGGACGAAGCTGTCAGCCAGCGCTCCCAATAAGGCTTCACTCAACAGCAAGATCAGCGCGGCTCCTCCTACCAAGGGCACGGAAGCCTATGTCCAGAGCGGCGCGACGATAAAGGCGGGCCGGGACATCAAGGTAAAGGCCAACGAAAACGTTGACGTGAGCATCTTTGTCGGCGGCTTCGGCGGGGGTTTGGTGGGGATCGGGGCCGGTATTAACGTCACGAACATTGCTGCGAATACGAGCGCCCACGCGGGCGGGACCCTGTCGGCGGGCCGGGACATCATGGTGGAAGAAATCCTCAACGAAACGGTTCACGTGGACGGCCTCTCCGGGTCGGCCGGTTTTGTGGGTCTGGGCGCCGCCGTTGTCGTGATCAGCGACTCGACCGTGCAGGAGGCCTACATCGCCGACGGTGCCCAGATCGACTCCGCCAACAGCGTCGCTGTCTCTGCAACGGGCAGCCAGACGTTCCACGGATTCACCGCCCAGATCAGCGCCGGTGCAGTGGGAGCGGGCGCTTCTTTCGTCAAGATCTCCCTGGACAATGACTCGGCCACGGACATGCGGGCCTATATCGGGAGTGGCGCGCAGATCGGCCAGTCTTCCGGTACGGTCGGGAGCGTGTCGGTGAACGCGACTTCCACCATTGACGCGCACGCGGAGACCTATGCCGTTTCTGCGGGCATCGGCGCCATGTCCGCCAACTTCGCCTTCGTCGACGTTACCCCCGAAATAAAAGCCTATATCGAGAGTTCCTCACATATCAAGGTTGCCGGAGATATCAATGTCACTTCCGGCGCTAAAGTAAAGGCCTTTGCCGAAACATTCGGCGTCAATGCAGGCGCCGCTGCAATCGGTGCATCCCTCGCCAGGGCGACTGTGACGCCCCAGATTTCGTCCTATATCGGACAAAACACTGAGATCGAGGCCGGGGACGATATTGGCATCCGGTCTCTTTTCAATTACACCTACAACCCTTCCACGGATACCTACACAAAAGAGAGCGATAAGAACGTGCGCGCCAAGGCCCTTGCAGGGTCCGGCGGTGCTTTGGCGGGTGCATCCGGTGCTGATGCCCAGGCTGTTGTTTCGCCTACCATCGAGACGCAGGTGGGTTCCGGAACGACAATGAATGTCACGGGCGACGTGACGCTTCAGACCATGTCTTTTCAGGAGGCAGTTGCGGACGGGCTGTCCGTTGCGGTCGGCGGCGCCGTCGGTATCGGGGTGACCCTGGCCGATGCCACGGTGGGCGGCTCGGTCATGACCCATTTTGACGGCACCCTGGAGTCTGCCGGCAGCCTGACCCTGGCGACCGGGGTGGATACCGTGGCCACGGCAGACGGAGAGGCCAACGGCGGGTCCCTGGGCGGGAGCGGCAACGGTACGGACGTGAATGCCGAAATCAGCACAACGGTAGGGACATATATCGGCGGCAGCGTGACCGCCACAAACGATGTTATCCTCAGAACCCTGGTCTTCACAGAGGCGCAGGCCACTTCCAGCGCCGTCACTCTTTCGCTGGGTGCATCCGTGGGAGCCACCCCGGCCAATGCGACCATCAGGCCCGACATCGACACCGAGATCCTGGGCGGCGTCGCGGTCACCAGCCTTAGCGGGAATGTGGGTCTGATTTCGGGCCACAACTACGACCCTGATACAGGGCAGTTCCTTTCCGGCAAGGGGGCCACGGTCTCCACCAAAGTGCTCTCTATTTCCCTGGGCGTGAGCGTTGGGGCGACCACCATCGAGGCCAAGGGGAATGCCGATGTCTCCACGGTCGTCCATCCGAGCGCCACCATCAGCGCGGCCCTGGGCAATGTGAGCGTCGAGTCCAGGTCGAGCAATTTTGCCGAAGCCAGGGTCAAGAACCAGGGCGGCTCGGCCGTTAACGTGTCGGTGAGCAATCCCAAGGCAGAGGCCAAGGGCATGACCCGGGCTGCGTTGCTGGGGGATGTCGAGGGCCCGGGGGACAGCGAGGGCGCGGCCAATGTCACGGTCACGGCCCAGGGCTCGGACATTGCCACGGCCGGGGCCCAGGCCAGCGGCGGCGGCATCGTGTCCGTCGGCACATCAAACGTGGATGCCAAGGTGGAAACCATGGTCCAGGCTGAGGCGGGCGGCACGATCCGGGCCGGCAACGATGTGACCGTCCAGTCCCTGTCGACCACCGACGCCGATGCCTCCTCCAAGAGTACGTCTGGGGGGGCGGTCGATGTCTCTGTGCTCAATGCCGAAGCCACGATTGCCCCCAACGTGCTCACCACGATCCAGTCGGGCGCGGTCATCGCGGCCGGCAACACCCTGACCCTCAGCGCGGTCCATGGCGAACAGCCCGAAGCCCTCTCGGACGGCACCTTCGACGCGAGTTCCGGGGTCAACACGACGGCCAACACCATCACCCTGGGGGCCCGGCACGGCCTGCTGACCGGCGATACGGTCACCTACAATGCCAACGGCACGGCCATCGGCGGGCTGACCGACGGCCGCCGATACGGCGTCATCGACCTAAGCGACGTTGACGACCCCAGCGACCGAACTCTCAAACTGGGTGCCGCATTCACCGCCGGTGAGACATCGGTGGATCTGGAACGAGACACGATCACCTTTACCGGGTCGCACAACCTGGAAGAGGGCGACGAAGTCATCTACCACGCCGAAGGCGGCTTCACCGTCGGCGGCCTGACCGAAGGTCATACTTACAGGGTCCACGTGATCGACGCCCAGACGATCAAACTGATCGATCCTGCCAATGTACCGGCGGCTGCGAAGGATTTGTTGGCCGGGAACGTCGCCGGCAACACCATCACCATTACCGGCCACGGCTTCACTGACGGCCAGGCGGTGACCTACCGGGCCCCGGATGCGGCGGAATTCAGCAGCACGGCGGTGGATGTGGCCGGCTCCGGCAGCGATGTGCTGGCGGATGCAAACAACAACAATATCTACCTGGGTTCGGGCCACGGCTTTGTGATGTCGGGCGAAGAGGTGATCTACCGGGCTGACGGCACACCCATCGGCGGGCTGACCGACGGCGGGCGGTACTTCGTCATCTATGATCCGGCCAAGTCTGATGAGATCCAGCTGGCAGCGACCTACGAACAGGCGGTGGGCGTCATCGATGACAAGGGTAATAGCGATCCGAGCGATGACGAGCTGATCATCACACCCATCAGCCTTTCTCCTGCGAAGGTCGACCGGGCGGACATGAGCGTTACCCACAGTCTGCTCAAAGTTGGCGACCAGCCCATCGGCGGGCTGACCGACGGAGTCACGTATTACGTCGTCAACAGCGCGACGGACACGTTCCAGCTTGCGGCGACCTCGGGCGGCAGTGCCATCGCCCTGGATCCCACCGACCCGGCCACCGGTGACCCGCTCACAGGGACCCAGTATCACCATGTCGGCACCGAAGGCATCGATTTCAGCAGCATCGGGACCGAAGAGCAGCATCTCGTCATCGACCTCACCTCCACCTCCACCGGCATGCACCTTCTCGAAGGCGTGGGCGGCGCGCGCGCCCTGGCCGGCGCGCCCTCCGGCGACGGCGTGGCCACGGCAGCGGCCAGCGGCACGAGCGGCGGCATCGTGCAGGTGAGCGGTGCCGAAACGAGGGCCTCTTCAACGCCCACGGTCTCCGCCAGCGTGGGCGCAGGCAGTGCCCTTTCAGGCACGGACATCGTCATGGAGGCGACCTCCATCGGCAACGCCTCCTCCCTGTCCGCAAACAGCGGTGGCGGCCTCGTGTCCGTCGGCTCGGCCGATTCTACCGTAACGGTCAATACGTCCGGCCTGGTGAGCATCGGCAACGGCAGTTCCGTGACGGCGACACACGACATCTCGATCCTCTCGACCACGGCCCAGTACGCGACCGTGCTCTCCGAGACCGGGAGCGGCGGCCTAGCCGGGTTCGGCGATGCGGATGCGCGCGGCACAATGAACTATGACTCCCGGATCCAGATCGGGGATGACGTGGGGATGACGGCCGAGAATGAACTTTCTGCCGAATCGCGCAGCTCCCTTGAAGGGAGCGCCACGGCAGGGGCTGATGCGGCCGGCCTGGGGGCCGATGCCAATACCGACGCCCGTCTCACCGTTAACGGCGTGACGCGTACGCAGATGGGCGAGGACGCGCGACTGGATGGGGCGACGGTGCACCTCAAGGCGACAGTGACGGGCATGAAGGCCCGGTCCAAGGCCGAATCCGATGCGTCGGCGGCGATCGCCGACGCGGATGCCAGGGCGGAAGTGAGCGTTACGGACATCACAGACGTGGTGTTGCAGAGCGGCGCGTGGGTCGAAGGAGACAGCGTCGAGCTGGTCTCTCGCCACCAGAACATTGATCTCGGCACGCGGGCGGATGCGGACGCCGACGGCCTTTATGGGGATGCGAGCGCGCCGGCCACCACGGACTATGAGAGCAGTTCGGCCATCAACGTGGACGACGCCGCCACCGTGGCCGGAAACACCGTGCTGGCGGACGCGCGGCAGGATGTAACCCGCTGGGATCGCAGCACCCGCGCCGACAGCGGCCTCCTGGGAGGCGAGAGCGACCCCGAAGACGGCGACTTCAACGCCGGGCGCGACATCCGGTTCGACGGCGATGTCGTGCTGCTCATCCGGCCTGATCCGGTCCTCTTTATCGACCAGGACGGCCGGGTCATCGAGGCGGTGAACATCACGGTCAACGGCGGGCAGGCCGTGGGCTACGACGTGAACGGCACGTCCGCCCCGGGAAGCTCGCCGATTTCGGTTGACAACATCGGCAACCTCGACATTGCCGGAACGGCACTGATCCAGGCGAACACCGTTTCGTCCAAGGACGGCGAGAACGCGCCGGATTCCACCATCAGCGGGTCCGCCGGAACGGCGCGGGTCAAGACGACCTACGACGTCATTACGATCACGAACCTCTCCGGCGAGGAACTGCGGCTCAACAATATTCAGCCCACCAACCCGAACGCGACCGGGCAGATCATGCTCGACGCGCAGGATGTCACCGCCGAGTTCGACATCGCCGATTCCTCGGGCCCGACCGACATCATGGTCCTCAATGAGAACGGGACGTCCGACGTGGTCATCAACGGGCTGATCGACAATCCGACGGGCCTCACCTCCATCCTCAACGCCGGCGGAGAAATCTACGACGGGGTGGGCGGCGTGGTGCGCACCAACGATCTCGTGCTGGCAGGCACGGAAATCGGTTCTGCCGGAAACCGGCTGGATGTCGAACTCGTTCGCAGCCCGGGCAGGCCTACCGGCTTCACGGCGACCTCGGCGGGGGATGTCTTCATGGATCTTACCGGTCGCCTGCGGGACGTGGATGCCGATAATGCCACCTTTGCCACCGGCGTCATTACGGCAGGGGGCGACGTGGATCTGCTCCTCCAGGCAGCAGTGCAGGAAACCGAGCCCGTGGGCGTAGTGGCGGGCATCACCTTCACCGTGACGCAGGAGCCTCATACCGGCGCCTACGTGAACCATTTCCGTCCCGACGCCGGTTCCGCCACCCCCCTTGATCCGGCGATTTACGCCGATACGACTCTGGCGGCGCCCATTGCAAGCACTTACGACTTCGGGCACCTCGTGGCCGGCGGAAATGTCGTGGTGAACGCCACGGCGCCGGGCGTTGCCGACACCACCGTCAACGTACTGGCCAACACCGATGTGCTCGGTTCCGGATACGTCCACACCGTGACCAACGGGAACATCGGCATCACCGAGACGGCCGGGGACCTGCGGATCGACCTCATCCGCTCCAATAAAGGCGATGTGGCCCTCGAGGCGCTGGACGGCTCGATCTATGAAATCGCAGGCCTTGGCGACGACGGCGCGACACCCTGGGTCGTCGGCAACAGCATCAGCCTGCGGGCCGAGCAGGGCGCCATCGGGTATATCAGCGATTTTCTTGAGATCGACTCATCCCAGCAGGCCCAGGGCAAGGTGGACGCCCTGGCCCACGACGGCGTCTTCCTGCGGGAGACCGCCGGGGATTTGAACCTGGGCGGCGTGGCCTCCCAGTACGCGGATGTCATGCTCATCACCCTGTCGGGGTCGATGCTGGATGCCGACGGCGATGAGGCGGCCGACATCCAGGGCCGGGATATCGACCTGGTGACGAGCGGTGGCATCGGGGCCGACACCAACGACGTCGAGATCTACGGCGCCGGGGTCGGCCAGGAGCAGAACGCCATGCAGATCGACCCGGCGGTGCCGGGCGTGGGACGCCTGTATGTGGATGCGGTAGAGAGCGTCTATATGACAGAGGTAAGCGCGGCCCTGAACGTGCTGGAAGTGACCTCTGATGTCGGCGGGGTGCGTCTGACCGTAAACGATTCAGCGCGCGAGCACGAGGACTTGAACATGATCGTCAGCGGCCAAACCCAGCTCGGCGTATCGATCCCGGTTGGAAACATCACCGCCCCGCTGGCGGTGGAAGTCTGGGCGGGCGACGACGTCAATGTACCCGTGGGTACGCTCATCACGAGCACGACTTCCGTCCTGGTCCGGGGCGATTCGAATACGCCGGACGGCGACACGGATATCGGCACCACCATCGACATCCAGGGCGATCTGCAGGCGCCGTACGTCGAGATCGCCGGCGGACGCGATCTCGACTTCATCCAGATCAACAATCTGAGCGGGATCAACGCGGGCAACGCCACGGCGGTTCGCGGCAACGAGTCCGATGACCGCCTGTTCATCCGGGCGGTGTCCGATGTCGTGGGCACCAGCACCACCCTGTACGGCGATGCCGGCGCCGACCGTTTCTTTGTTTCGAGCAATGCTACGAAGTCGTTGTTCATTGACGGCGGCGTTTACGATGACGGGGTAGAAGCAAACTACGACACGATACCGGCGGCTGGTGAAACGACAAAGCTCCAGGTGCTCGAGTTCGGCGACGTCGTGCGTCTGGCTGAGGACTATGACGACACCTTGGGCAATCCGGGCGGCCTCTATCAGTACCTGGGAAGCAGCGCGACTGTTGACCTGGCCAATGAAGACTACACGACGTCCACGTGGAAGGTGGTCAGCAGCCTCAATGCGCTGACCTTGTTGACTGGCGACCTCACGCACCTTGGCGGCCTGGTGATCGACACCGGGACGGGCGGCAACGGCGGCACGGTCGACGGCATCTTCCTGAGCGCCGATGCCGCGACCTCCGGCCTGAGCGGGACGCTGGACGCGGGCACGGTGAGCGGCCTGGGAATGTCGTCGCCTATCACCTACAGCGCCGTGAACGGCACCGCCCTTCGCGTGGAGCTCGGGAGCTACGACGACATCATGCAGGTGGACGGCATGGCCGCCAACGTTGTGGCCTATGTTTACGGCGGGCCGGGTGCGGACACCATGAACGCCGGCAGCGCCGCGACTCCGGTGGACAGCGCCATCAGCGGCATCCTCGCCTTTGTCGGCGAAGGGGACAGCGATGTCTTGAACGTCTACGGCGACGCTTCAACCCAAAACGGGCAACTGACCGCCATCGGCGTCACCGGCATGGGCATGGGCGCCAACCAGCAGGTGAGCGTGCACAACGACGGCTTCGGCGCGGGTTACAACCTCACCGATCCGTCCTACCCGGCCGCGATCTACTATGCCACCCGCGACATTCTGGACGGCATCGAAACGGTCTCCAGCACGGTGGAGGTGGTGAACGTCCATCTCGGCGACGGCGACGACACCTTCGACATCGACAGCGCCTATGCGTACGGGACCACCTATGTCCACGGCGGCGCGGGCGAGGACACCCTTACTGTCGCCTCGATGCCCACCGGGCTGCATCCGGCGTCCCTGCGGCGGGTCGACTTTGTTTCGGGCGCGCTGCATCTTAACGGAGGCGCGGATCCGGACACCATCGTGGTGGACGATTCGGGCGACGACAACGCCAACACAGGCGCCTACGTGGGCGACCGGGTGACCGGCCTCGACATGGCGGGAACGGGCGCAATCATCTTTGATGCGGCCGATGACATCACCATCCAGCTCGGGGCCCAGGCCGACACTTTCTACGTACCGGCCACCACCGCCGGTTTGACCACCAATCTCAATACGGGCGGCGGCTTTGACAGGGTCTACGTGGGGACCACCCAGGGCCATGAAACCGAGGGATCCCTCGACGGCATCCAGGGCGAATTCCGCATCGATGGCGCAGGCCCCGAAGCCCAGGACGAACTCTTCTTCAACGACCAGAGCGACACCACGGGCCAGGACTTTACGGTCAGCAATGAGCTGGAACCCGTTGTTCAGCTTCTCGACGGCCGCGACTGGCGCTTCGACACCACGACGGTGGAGCGCAGCGGCATGCATCCCGTTTACTATCGCCGCATGGAGACGGTCGTGCTGAACCTGGGCCAGGGGGACGATGCCGTCAACCTGGAGGGCACGCACCGCGAGCAGGACACCCTGGGCGGCAAGAATTCGACCTTCACCGTCAATGCCGGCCTTGGTGACGACAGCATTCACCTCGGCGCTCCCGTGGGCGGCGGATTTACGCTGGCGGGCTTTGCCATCGACACCACCCTGCCTGATGTGGACAGCGTCAAAGGGATTCCGGTCATGATCAACGGCCAGGGCGGCGAGGACGTCGTGCACTTCGACGACTCCGCCGGCACGGTCAATACCGACCTGGCATTTGTGCGCAAAACCTTTGCCGATATCTTCCCGGCGGATCCGCCGACGGTTCCCGCCAGCGCGAACCCGGCTTGGGTGGAGATCTTCACTCGCGTCTTCGGCGAGGACCCTGAGAACAGCGGCTATGCCACCGTGGTGCTGAGCGAGTCCGGGACCGCCCGGCCGCTGAATGTCAACGCGCGGGCGAGCGAGCACCTGATGGTCACGCTCGGGAGCGGCGACGACGTGACCCAGCTTACCGACGGCGTTTACAATTTCGATATCACCGTTTATGCGGGCGAAGGCGACGATACCTTCAACATCGAAAACGGCGTGGACAACCGCGGCTACGTCGCCACGATGAACGGCGAAGAGGGCGATGACATCCTGTTCGCGCAGTTCGAAGAGGGGGTGCCCAGTGCCACCGCATCGGTGACCTTCAACGGCGGGCCGAACACGGGAGGCGACACGCTCCGCATCGCCGGAGACGGCGTCGCCACCGGCACGTATACGCCCAGCAGCACCGTGGCGCGCGCAGGTCAGGTCGACGTGGGCGGCAACCTGTTCGATTTTACGGGCGTCGAGCCGTTGATTGTGCACGGCCTCTCCGATTTTGATGTGATCACCGGCGACAGCGCGGCGGATCTGGCCGTCGACACCGTCAACGTGGCCGATCTGCACCTGAGCAATCTGGTCCTGCACACCCTTACCATCGAAGGCGTGGTGACCTGGACCCAGCAGGCCAAGCTGGTGACCCCGGAGGCCCTGGAGACCAAGCATACCGGCACGGTCTCCGATATCAGCGGCGATACGCTGGTGGTCGGCGCAGAGCTCGACGGCGCGAGCAGCGGCGTGGTTTACGTCTACACCTGGAACTACGCAAATTCCAACTGGGTCGAGCAGGCCAAGCTGTACGCGAGCGACCGCATGAGCGCAGGGCAGGGTTTCGGCAGCTCGGTGTCCATCGACGGCAACCGGCTCATCGTCGGCGCCCCCCAGGACAATACCTTAGGTACCAATTCCGGCGCCGCCTATATCTTTGTTCGCAGCGCCGGCGTCTGGCAGCAGGAGACCAAGATTAAGGCAAGCGACGGCGCCGCCGGTCGCACCTTCGGCCAGTCCGTGGCGATCCAGGGTAGTACCGTCATCATCGGGTCTGCCGGGGACACGGCAGACTCAGCCTTCGTCTTCGTGCGCAGCGGTTCGACCTGGACGCAGCAGGCCAGGATCACGCTCGGCTCGGTGAACTACGACGACTTCGGCGCCGCGGTGGCGATAAGCGGCAACACGGCCGTCATCGGTGCACCGTTGCGCTGGTCTAATGACCGCGGCGAGGCGTACGTCTATACCCGCAGCGGCTCGACATGGACCCAGAGGGCGACCCTCACGGCCTCCGATCAGAACGCCTACGAACATTTCGGCGCCGCGGTCGACATGGTTTCCGGGCGGATCGTGGTGGGTGCGCCGTTGTGGGACAATCCGAAGGACGCCGGCGAGGCGTTGTACGCCGACCACGGCCGCGCCTTTGTCTTCGAGGGCAGCAGCAGCAACTGGACGCGTGTAGCGCGCCTCACCGCCGACGACGGATTGCCGGAGGCGGAGGCGTTGCTCGAGGGCAAGCCGGGCGACAGGTTCGGGTCGGCAGTCGCCATCGATTCCAATTTCGTCGCTATCGGTGCGCCGGGTTATGACGGGACGGCCACCGATCAGGGAGCCGCTTACGCCTTCTACCGCCTGGCCGATTCCGGTTCAGGAACCGGGCCGAGCTGGACGCACGCGACCGGCTACAGGGAACACGATTTTACGACAGGCTCGGGCACGGTTTCGGTTGCGCACGGTGCACAGGTTCTGGTGTCCGATTCCTACAGCCTCAGCCTCGGCAGGCGCGGCATGGTCTACCGCTATATCGGCGATACCGCCGCACTCAATCTCGGGGCGCAGAATTACCTGAACACGTCGCTGTGGGTCGAGGTGCACAATTCCGGCAAACTGGTGGCCGACCGGCCGGCGGGCACGTCGCTGGACCTTGACCCGCCGTACAACACAGCGGACCGCTTCGGCAGCAGCGTGGCCGTAGGCAACGGGCGCCTGGTGGTCGGCATGCCCGGCTTCAACGAGACCAATGCGGCCGGTACCACGATCATCCGGGCGGATGTCGGCGCGGTGCGCACCTATTCGACCGATTACGCCCTGCCGGGCACCGGCGATCCGGCGACGATGTGGGCCGAGGTGCTCGCGGATCCCAACGATCAGCCCAATGTAACGTCCGACCAAGCCTCGCGCTTCGGCTCGTTCACGCATTATGATCCTGCCTCGCGGATGCTCTTTGTCAGCGACCCCAACAGCAACGCAGTCTACACCTACGTGAACGAGGGCCTGTACTGGCGTCCGGTGGAGACCATCACATCGCCCGACACCGTCTTTATCACGGCAAACGGCATCACGACAAACGGCCTTACCGCGAACTACTATGATGTCGGCTCGCTCACCGCGGTTCCGACCTCTTGGGGAACCCCGTTTGCCAGCCAGACCGAATTGGCTGTCTACAAGGGAATCACCGGCGGCAGTTTCGCGCCCGTGGCCTACAGCAGTCGTAGCGAAAACGACACCTTTGCCGCGCGCTGGACCGGGAGCATTACCTCCACCATGGCTCAGAACGTGACGTTCTACCTTGGCAGCGACGACGGCTCGCTGCTTTACATCGACGGCAGCCTGGTTGTGAACAACGACGGCCTGCATCCATTCTCGACACAATCGGGAACGGTCTACCTTGCGGAAGGCAACCACTCGATC
>JARGFK010000068.1 GCA_029211065.1 Desulfobacterales bacterium | reverse complement strand
GCAATTCACTGCCGAGGATGCCAGGATAAAACTACGCCGCCTCTATCCGACAATTGATGGTTGACGAGACACTAGGGTTCGAGTGAAATAAAAATAAACTGTTAAGCCGGGAAGACGGAAAGACGGAAAACAGTTTATAATATCGCTATTTATTGGATGCAACCAGAGGGGGGAAAAGATGGAGCGGAAACGTGTCGGGATCGTTCTTTTTGAAAACATCGAAGTGCTTGATTTCTGCGGGCCGTTTGAAGTTTTCTCGGTTACCCGGCTTAACGAGGAGAAGCGGCGGGAAGAACCGTCGCCCTTTGAAGTGCTGCTGGTGGCTGAGCATTCCGATCCTGTCACGACGACGGGCAACATAAACGTCGTTCCGCATTACACATTCGCGGACTGTCCACGGCTTGACATCCTGGTTGTTCCCGGGGGCTGGGGCACGCGCAGGGAATTAAACAACCCGGTCATGCTGGAATGGCTGCGCGCGCGCGCCGGGGAAGTTGAAACCCTGACGTCGGTCTGCACCGGATCGATGCTGCTGGGGTCTGCCGGGCTGCTGAACGGGCTGCATGCGACCACCCACTGGCGGTCGCTGGAATGGATGCGGGATTCCTTTCCGGCGGTGACGGTGGAATTTGAAAAACATGTGGTCGAAGACGGCCGCGTGTTCACGTCGGCAGGGATCTCGGCAGGCATCGACATGGCCCTCAAGGTGGTGGCGCGCTACTTCGGCGAAAAGATTGCCAGGGCCACGGCCCGACACATGGAATATACCTATCCGGAGAGCAATGCGCGCAGAATAAAACCCTGATTGAGCGTTGAAGCCATTTCAAAACCCCATCTGAGGCCTGATAGCTGTGTGACGCCTTGCTCTCAAGCCTGATCTGAGGCTTTGAAATGGCTTCCTATGCCCACCTATCATTTCAGCCGGTTTGGAGAAAAATATCTCCTTGACAATACGACCGCTATCCGTTAGCTGAATACAAGTAAGAGGTTGCCGCGGCATGGTTACTGATTGATATCCGGCCCTATTACATATTGGGATTCTCCTGTTATAGCACACAACTTTAATTATCGACCCTTATTCCGAACTCATAAAGGGAATTCTTAATCCTATATAACCGAAAATATCATAGAAGCGGCCATCTCTTTCAAAATCGGTATAAGTCCATCGTTTGTGAAAAGGAGCCGTAGTTATTGGAGCTTGTTCGCTACATCCATTTAAACCCTCTGCGGGCTTAGGCAGTGAAGAGCATAGACGAATTGGACCGGTACGCGTGGAGTGGCCATGCCTTTTTAATGGGAAGGAGACGGAAAGGGTTGCACTACGAGAATCCGGACGAGGCAAATCTGGTTTTGAATCTGTGGAAAAATAAACATCCTATTAAAGCGGCAAAGGAGGTGGTGTTTAGAGGTGGTGTTTTTGGGTGTAGATAGTTCGGGATGCTAAGATGCTTAATCAGGAATAAAGCCAAAAGGAGGTAAAAATGAAGAAGCTTAAGTTGGGATTGATTTTAGGATTGGCTGTTGTTTTAATATCGGCATTTGCTTTACCTGGCGGTGCGGCAGCTGCCGAAAAAAAAATGTGGAGATGGGGGTGCTCTGATCCATCTGCCTATGGTTATAGAGTATCCGCTTTCATGTCAGATTTCTTGCGAAGGGGTATGCCGGATTACGACGTTACCGTTTACCCATACGTTTCAACCACCGCTAACATGAAAAGCTTTTTAGTGGGTGAGCTGGAAAGCACGTATTCGGCCGAGCCGGGATTGAGAAAATTATACTCGTTTACCAAACCATTTGAGGGCTTTGAACCCAACGTAAAGCAAATGCCGGTGCAGTCTCTCTGGAGCTACACCATGGAAACACATATATTGACTTTACCGGAGAACAAAGACAAATATCGCAGCTGGTCGGATTTGGACGGCAAGAAGATCTATATGACGAAGGCGGGATATATGAACCATATCAACATCTTCAGAGCTATGGGGGACATCAATGGTCTGAAGATCAAGCACGTCGAAGTTGATGCCTCAAAGGTTGCGGATGCTCTCAAAGCAGGAACCATAGACGCCACCGCATCTTACACAACGGCTTTGGTATCGCTGGCCAGCTGGATTAAGGTGCTTGATGTGGCCACTCCCCTGCAGGGAGTGAACCCATCCCCGGAACAAATCAAGAAGCTAACAGCGGCCGGTTTTACCCCCGAGAAGATCAACATGAAGAAAGCGTATACCAGAGACCTCGGAGTGGATGAACTCTATGGCGTGCCTTTTTACTTCGGTTACCACCACGGGCTCAATTTCCCGGCAGAGGGCGTTTATAAAGCACTCAAAGTATTTGAAGCCGAAGCGGCTATGCTAACTAAGATAGACGCTGGTTTCGGACCACTGGCCAAAGACTTCGCCGGGTTCCAAGTCAAGGGAATCAAGAGCATACCCGAGATTCCCGTACATCCGGGATTGGCGAAATATCTGAAGGAAAAGGGCTTATGGGACCCGTCCTGGGTAATAGCTACCGAGGAGACGATCGCGGCAGCGATAAAGACGATGAAAGCTAAAGCGCGCTGAAGTTTTTGGGAAAAGTAAGCGGCCGTTATTACTACTTCGTTAAGTCAAAAAAACGCTTAATTCTCTCTCCACTCATATTACGGAGTAGTATTCCGGGTCTACAGTAGTGGGCTCACCCCTTTAAAATGCCAATAAGGGGTGAGCTCACTACCTCTTGAGTCATACCGTTAGGGAGTGAATAGATGGAAAAAAATCCGTTGATAGATCAAGCACAGTCACTATCTGAAATGCGTAAATTCTTAATCCCCTCTTATCTTATAGCCACTATCGTATATTTAGGTTTTTCGCTACATTATTTCACAACCGGCCTAGGCGGGACAACGCTCCTGGCCATAACTTTAGTCCCAATAGCATACGTGCTGTGGGTATTGAATTCCTTCGTCGTCGGAGAGCTGCCATATCCCCGTCTAGGACTTAAACCCAATATTGCCATAGCCGGCGTGTACATCGCTATGTGCATCTTTTCCATAATATATATGAGAGTGGAGTTTGACGCCCTCATTTATGACAGAGCGGGTTTCTTCAACACCCCCGACAAAATCGTAGGAGTGATGATGCTGGGTCTCGTAATCGAATATACCAGACGGGAACATCGTGTGCTCTTTTATCTCATCCTGTTTCTCATGTTCTATTCCGTTTACGGGTGGATTTTCCCAGGTATACTCGGTCATCCCGGAATCTCCTGGACAAGAGTAATCACATCCTCTTCCGTTGAGATCGCATTGGGCCTATTTGGAACGTATGCCCAAACCGGGGTAGGCGTTATCGCGGCATTTTTCATGTTTTTGGGCATTGCCCAGGGATTTGGTGTTCAAGAATCTATTGTCAAAACTTTCGTCGGGATACTTGGTAAGCATAGAACCCTCATTCCACAAACGGCGGTGGTGACTTCGATGGCTATCGCTACCTGTAGTGGATCGGGGGCAGCGAATGCAGCCATAACCGGGCAGTACACGATACCGTTGATGAAGAAAGCAGGGTTCCCCGCTCTTTACGCCGGTGCTGTGGAAGCTTCAGCTTCGCTAGGAGGCTTGCTCATGCCACCCGTCATGGCAATAGCCGGTTTCCTCATGGCTGACTTTCTCGGCGTGACATATTTCGAGGTTATCGCTCGAGGATGGGCGCCGGCACTCATTTTCTTTGCTATCATATCCCTATCGGTTTTCCTCTTTACAACACGCTTCGTGCGGGGAAGGGGAAGTAGCCCAAAAGAACTGGTTGCCATTATCGAAAAAGTCTCCAAAACAGAGGTGGTCAACACAGTTATTTTCTTCACCTTTATCGGAGTTTTGATCTATTTGATGGGTGTCCTTTGGTATGATGCATCACGAGCTGCACTTAACATTGCGATCGGTCTCTTTATCACCGCCTCCGGAATCAGAATGTATCTCCATCCTGGGACGATTTCAGATAAGATAAAGGAATGGGGTAGGTGTTTGCGCCGAGCCATAGAGGCATTTGCCGGGGTCACCGCTCCGCTCGTTCTCTTGCTCGCCATGCTCGGGGTGATGATAAATCTGTTCGTGGTTAGTGGATGGATGCTTAAACTAATGGGGCTACTGATGACGGTCGGAGAATTCCATGTCGTAGCCCTTATCGGAATGGGGTTCGTAATTGGGGTCTTCTTAGGGCTGGGAATACCTCCGTCGGCCTGTTACATAATCTCAGCCGTGATAGTCATCCCGCCGATGACACGAATCGGGATCAACCCTTGGATAGCTCATTTCTTCTTGTTTTTCGTAGCGGTAATATCCGAATATTCGCCACCAACCTCACTCGTAGCTGCGGTTGCTTCCCGTATTTCAGGGGCCTCCTTTATGAAGACGATGATGGTAACGCTGCAAATATCTATTCCATTTTTCTTCCTCACATTCGCGATTTTCAATTGGGATATTTTGTTGTTGGAGCCTGGTTTAGCACAACTGGCTGCTCTGGGTGCGCTAATGATCGGATGCATGACGGCAGCTGCCGCCATCCACGGTAAGCTTTTTGAACATAAAAGGCATGACCTTCCTGCAAGGTTTTTAGTCCTCCTGGTGGCGCTATTTATCTTGTACTATCCTAGAGGCATCTTTTCGGTACTGGCATTGATACCAGCCGTGGCTATGATAGTCCTCGTGATCTGTCGGAGCCAAAAAATATACGAATTTTCTTAGGATTGCTATTTTCGCTCCACTGGCCTCCACACGCCTGACGTGGGTCTGGGAAACATGAAGGTTAATTATTGTGCCGGTCGGTCTGAAAGGGGTGGTTCCGGTCTATCTGAAACTCAATTCAGCGCGTTCCTTCTTAACGGGAAGGCGTAACTTTTGCGTTTTTTATCCGATAAACAAAAAGGCACTTGTAAAAACAAGTGCCTTTTATTATTTATGTTTCTGGTCGGGGCGAGAGGATTTGAACCTCCGACCCCTTGAACCCCATTCAAGTGCGCTACCAGACTGCGCTACGCCCCGACTAGTTCGAGATTCCTAACATGTTCAATATGACCTGTCAAGCTAAACAGGTGATGGAAAGATAGGTATTTTGGCGTATGAATTCAAACAAGAAAAAATTGCTGATACCCGCCCGGCTCAAACCGGGCGATAAAATCGGAGTGGTTGCCCCGGCCAGCCCCTTTGACCGGAAAGCGTTTAATCAGGGGCTTAAGGTGCTGGAAAAAATGGGATTTTTCCCATATGTGCCGGATGGCGTTTTTGAAAAGAAGCGGTATCTGGCCGGAACGGACGTTGATCGGGCCGAACGGATCAATTCCCTTTTCAGGGACAAAACCGTGCGGGCGATTATCTGTGCCAGGGGCGGCTACGGGTCCTTGCGGCTGCTGACGCTGCTGGATTACAAGGCCATCCGGAAAAACCCGAAAGTATTCGTTGGCTTCAGCGACGTCACCGCCTTGCTGACGGTATTTTATAACCGCTGCGGCCTGGTTGGTTTTCATGGGCCGATGGTTACGACCCTGGCCACTGCAACGCAGAAGGCCCGCAAGGCCCTGTATGGGGCGATTGCATCGGCCGAAAAGATCCGGCTGACTTCACAAGATGCGGTGGTCATCCAGGCGGGGAAAGCGTCCGGACCGGTTTTGGTGGGAAATCTGACGACCCTATCGCATCTGCTGGGAACGCCGTTTGCCCCTGTTTTTGAAGGCCACATCCTGATGCTTGAAGAAATCAACGAGGCGTCCTACCGCTTGGACCGCATGCTGATACAGATGAAACTGGCCGGATGTTTCAAAGGCCTTGCCGGCCTTGTTATGGGCTCATTTAAAAAGTGCGGCAAAAAAAAGGATGTTTATGAAGTAGCCGCCGAGATTTTCCGAGGTGCAAAGTTTCCCATCTTGGCCGGATTCGACTTCGGTCATGTATGCGGCAACCCGACGATCCCGGTCGGCCTGAAGGCAACACTGGACGCAAACGCAAACCTGTTGTTATTTCACGATGCTTCCACAATGGCTTATTAGTTTTCAATATGGATGCCAACCCACGTGCCTCTCAAAAAAAATCTGATGCCGATATGACCGCTGCATTGAAACCGGTAGACGTACTCATGCAGCAGGCGGTGGCGGATCGAATTTTTCCGGGAGGGGTGCTGCATGTTTCCAAAAATCTCAGCGTTCGGATGTTTCAAGCCTATGGCCGGGCCGATATATATGCCGGCCGGAAGATGACCCGGGAGACGATCTTTGATCTGGCGTCCCTTACCAAACCCTTGGCTACCACGCCGGCGCTCATGAGTCTGATACAGGCAGGCAAACTGAAACTGGACGACACCCTTGGCAGGATATTGCCGCCATTTGGGAAGACCGATAAAGCGTTAATAACGATCCGGCAGCTGCTGACCCATGACTCAGGGCTTCCGGATTACCGTCCATATTTCGAAACACTGCGAAATATTTCCCCTGAAAAACGTCAGGAAAAGCTGAGGCGGTTTTTACTCCAAGAACCGCTGCTCCATCCCCCCGGAAAACAGACGCTTTACAGCGACCTGGGGTTTATGATCCTCCAATGGGTCGTTGAAAGCACAACACGGCAGCGACTGGACCGGTTTGTCACCGGAATGATATTCATGCCGCTTGGTTTGAAAAATATGCACTTTATCGATCTGGCTGCGGATCGCAGAAAAACCCGGTATGCCGCTACGGAAAACTGTCCCTGGCGAGGGGTGCTGTTAAAGGGGGCTGTCCACGACGACAACGCCTTTGTGATGGGGGGGATTGCCGGGCACGCCGGCTTGTTTGGAACCGCCGGGGAAGTTTATGGTCTGCTGGCGACCCTTCTGTCCATCTACCAGGGACGCCAAAAAACGCCAATATTCAGACCGGCGATGGTCCGGACGTTTCTGAACCGACCCCCGGGCGCTGAACGCGCGCTGGGGTTTGATGCGCCGGCGGAAACCGGCGCGAGCTGCGGCCGGCGTTTCTCAAAAAAAAGCGTCGGCCACCTGGGATTTACCGGTACGTCTTTCTGGATGGACCTGGAACGCTCCGTCATTGTCGTCCTTCTGACCAACCGGGTGCACCCCTCCAGTGACAATATCCGGATCCGGGAATTCCGGCCGGTGCTTCATGATGCTGTGATGAAATGTATCGGTTGATATTTTTCTTGTATTGAAAATATAATTTTGATAGTTATTTCTTTTCAATAAACTCTGTTTCAGACCGATAAGGGACATTTCCGGCACCCGGGGGAAAACAGCCGGAATTTATCAAACGACGGAATATCAACTAAAATACAGGTGCAAGCAGCGTGTACCGATAATGAGGGGTTATGAATCTTTTTTTTGATGCAATGTTGGGTATTTTTTCCAGTGATCTTGCCATTGATCTGGGGACTGCAAACACACTGGTTTTCGTCAAAGGAAAGGGGATCGTGTTGAGCGAACCTTCCGTGGTTGCCGTTCGAACCGACGACAGGCTGAAAAATCGGGTCCTGGCTGTCGGCACTGAAGCCAAAAAGATGTTGGGACGAACCCCCGGGAATATCGTGGCCATTCGTCCGATGCGGGACGGTGTTATCGCGGATTTTGAGGTAACCGAGGCCATGCTGCGCCATTTCATCCACAAGGTCCATAACCGCCGTACATTTGTACGCCCTCGAATTATCATCGCGGTCCCCTCCGGCATTACCCAGGTTGAAAAGCGGGCGGTCAGGGAGTCGGCTGAATCCGCCGGCGCGCGTGAGGTGTTTCTGATCGAGGAGCCGATGGCGGCGGCCATCGGCGCCGGCCTGCCCATCACGGAACCGACCTGCAATATGGTGGTGGACATCGGCGGGGGCACCACCGAAGTCGCCGTTATTTCCCTGGCCGGTATCGTTTACAGCCGATCCGTGCGGGTGGCCGGCGATAAAATGGACGCTGCGATTACGCAGTACATCAAAAGAAAATATAATCTGTTGATCGGTGAAAGAACCGCCGAGATTATCAAGACAACCATCGGAAACGCCTATCCGGACCCGGACGACCTTGAGACAATCGAGGTTAAGGGAAGGGACTTGGTATCGGGGATCCCTAAAATTCTGGCCATTGATTCTGAAGAAATCCGGGTCGCGATATCCGAACAGATCGAAGCCATCGTGGAAACGGTAAAGATTGCCCTGGAGCAGACGCCGCCGGAACTGGCGGCCGACATCGTCGACAGGGGAATTGTTTTAACCGGCGGCGGTGCGCTGTTAAAAAATCTTGATAAGCTTCTCAAGGAAGAGAGTGGTCTGCCCATCACGATTACGGAAGACCCCTTATCAACAGTCGCGTACGGTTCAGGAAAAGTTCTGGACAGCATTGAAATCCTTAAACAGGTAGTTATTAAATAGTTGCATGTTCTCACGAAAGACGGTGATGATTGTTGGCCTGGTGGTGGCTGTCACGGTCAACATCATAGTCCTCTCCCTTTCAACCCGGCATCACAAAAAAGCGTATGTGCCGGGTCGAATCGCCCTTGCTATTGTGGCCCCTTTCCAGAAAGCTGTCACCCGTTCGGTTCGGTTTTGTAAAAACATATGGTCGCATTATTTCGCGCTTGTTTCGGTGACCGAAGAAAACCAAGTCCTGAAAGAGCTGTTGAAAGAGGCCGTTCAAAAAAACAATCAACTTGTGGAAGTCGAGCTGTCCAACATGCGGCTGCGCGAGCTGCTGAATTTCCGCAAAAACATGACAGGCAGCTTTATCGCAGCCGAAATCATCAGCAGAGATCCTTCTTCCTGGTTTAAAGCCGTTGTTATCGACAAAGGCCAGGCCGACGGCTTATCCAAAGGCCAGCCGGTGGTGATATCCGAAGGGATTGTCGGACAGATCGCCGAGGCTTCTGCGCACCAATCAAAGGTTCTTTTGATTATCGACCAGAACAGTGCGGTGGACGCACTGGTGCAGCGCACCCGCGCCCGGGGAATTATCGAAGGCAAATCAGCGGATCAATGCTTTTTGAAGTATGTCCTGCGAAAGCATGACGTCAAAGTCGGGGATGCGGTTGTTTCCTCCGGGCTGGACGGTGTTTATCCCAAGGGTCTTCAAATCGGCTATGTCTCCGGCGTTATCAAGCGTAATTCGGGTATTTTTCAAGAGGTCGCGGTAACGCCATATGTGGATTTTGAAAAGCTTGAAGAGGTTCTGGTCATTTTGAGCGTCCCGGAATCAGTATCGGCGAATGATTGATGAACTTTCTTTTTTACATGTTTTTGAGTCTGATTTTCGTCATCCTTAAGACGACTTTGATGCCTTATTTTTCAATGTTCGATCAATTTTACGACATGCTGATTCCTTTTGTCTTTTACCTCGGTTTATATCGGCCGGCCCGTGAAGGCATCCCCTTTGTTTTGCTGCTCGGATTTATGCAGGACAGTCTTTCGGGCGGGCCTTTCGGCATATTTCTGACGACTTATTTCTGGATGTTTGTCGTGACCCGATGGTTTGTCACCTTTCTGCATGCAGGCAATAAGGGGCTATGGCTGATCGTGGTGGCTGCCGGCGTCCTGGTAGAGAACTTAATTATCATTGCGACCATCCTCTGGCTGGGTGAAGCATCCGAACTGCCCCCGGGGTGGGGGGATCGGGTCGTAACGCAGCTGCTGTGGGCGCTCATTACGGGGCCTGTTTTGATCATCGCCATATCTGTCGCCCATCGCAAATGGAGCGGGTGGGCAAGCCGCATTGTGGCGGTGGTGAAAGAACAGGAATCCTGACATGACAGGATTGATATCATGCGGCGACGCATTCGTTTGAGAGGTTAGCTTTGGACCAATTCCTGCGGACTGCCGACAGCAACTGGTTTCGGCAAAGATTAAAGGGGTTTATACTTTGCGTTATGGCTGCCTTTGTGGTGCTGTTTGTGCGTCTTTTTTTTCTTCAAGTCATTGAACGCGAGGAATACCGACGCCTTTCGGAAAACAACAGCATCCGGCTGCAAAGCATCAAACCGCCACGGGGGCTAATCTTTGACCGCAACGGCGAACTGCTGGTGGACAACCGCCCTTCATTTGATCTTAGCATCATCACAAAAGATGCCAAACCGCTTGAAAAAACCCTCGTCAGGCTGACATATTTCCTGGAGGCCCCGCTGGAAGAACTGCAGTCTAAAATATTGCGGACCAAAGGTTATTCAGCCTATACCCCCATTTTATTGAAGCAGGATATCGGCAGAGATGCCTTGGCACGGGTTGAGGTCCACAAATTTGATTTGCCCGGTGTCGGCGTAAATGTTGAAGCCCGCCGGCATTACATCAACCAAAACAGCGCCGCCCACCTGGTGGGATACCTTAGTGAAATTAACGCTGAAGAACTCAAAAGCGGAAAATACCTGGAAAACAAGGGCGGAGATTTTATCGGCCGGTTTGGAGTGGAAAAAACCTACGAACGCTATCTGCGGGGGGAACGTGGGGGGCGCCAGGTCGAGGTGAACGCAACCGGGCAGGTGGTCCGGGTTTTAAAAACGGTTGAGGCGACCTCGGGGCACAATGTCTATCTGACCATCGATACAAGGTTGCAAAAAAAAGCCGAGGAGCTTTTATTGGGACGTGCGGGCGCTGTTATTGCCATGGACCCTGCCAGCGGAGAGATTCTGGCGCTGGCCAGCAATCCCTCTTTTGACCAGAATGATTTTGTCAGCGGCATGTCCCACGAACAATGGGAAGCGCTGGTTTCCAATCCGCAACGGCCGCTGGAAAATAAAGCCCTCCAGGGCGAGTACCCGCCTGCTTCGACCTATAAGATTGTAACCGCTATGGCCGCTCTGGAAGAGGGGGTCATCGATGAGGACACCACCGCTTTTTGTCCCGGATACTATAATTTTGGGGACCGTGAATTCCGCTGTTGGAAAGAAGGCGGACACGGCACAGTGGATGTTATCAAGGCTTTGTCGGAATCCTGCGATGTCTTTTTTTATCAGACCGGTTTGAAGCTGGGGGTGGATCGCCTGGGCTGGTATGCCAAGGCGTCCGGACTGGGTTCTCCAACCGAAATCAACCTTGACAATGAAGCCATCGGCCTGGTACCGACGGCAAACTGGAAAAAGAACCGCACCGGCGTTGAGTGGCAGCGGGGCGAAACGCTTTCGGTGGCCATTGGGCAGGGGTACAACCTGGCAACGCCGCTGCAGATGTTGGTCTTGACTTCGTCTGTGGCCAACGGCGGGACCCTCTACCGGCCGCTGATATTGAAACAGATCGAAACCGCCGAGGGGAAAATCGTTTTAGACAGTGAAATGCAGTCCAGGGGAAAGCTGCCCGTGAGCCGGCGTACCCTTGATATAGTCAGAAAGGGATTGTGGGAGGTGGTGAATTCCCCTACGGGAACGGCAAGGAACGCCCAAATTCCCGGGGTTGAAGTCAGCGGCAAGACCGGAACAGCGCAAGTGGTGGGACGCAAACAGGACGATGCGGCAGACAAAAAAAAAGCGCCGGTCATTAAACCGCATGCCTGGTTTGTGGCCTACGCGCCGTCCCGAAACCCGCTGATAGCGGTTGCTGTGATTGTCGAACATGGCGAAGGCGGGGGGAGTGTGGCTGCCCCAATTGCAAGGGAGGTCCTGAAAGTTTTTTTTGCTGACAGGAAATCCAATAACTCCCCGCTCCATGCGACGCTGCAGCCGTAAAACGTGAAGCCATTTCAAAAGGAACAGTTATGTTTGATCGCAGATTGGTGCAGTATTTTGATTGGGGGCTGTTGGGACTGACCCTTTTGCTGGGGATCATCGGACTGATCATTCTTTATAGTGCGGTAACCGCAGGGATGTCGGATCCCCAAAGGGTATTGAGTCTGAAACAGCTGATCTGGTTTTGTGTTGGTCTGGTGGTGATGGTCGCCTGCTTTTTATTCGATTACAAGATATTGGAGCGCTGGTCGCTGCCGCTTTATATCTTCTGCGTTCTGCTCTTAATTGCAGTTCTGATTTTCGGAAAGTATGTCGGCGGATCCCGGCGCTGGCTGGCTCTCGGCCCGGTTTCAATCCAGCCGTCGGAACTCATAAAGATCGCCGTTATTATTGTTGTGGCAAGATATTACGCCAAGGTTGTTAACACCATCGGATTGGGTATCCGGGAACTGGTTTACCCCATGATTGTGACCGCTATTCCGTTTGCCTTAATTGTCGGCCAGCCCGATTTGGGTACGGCCCTGCTGGTGGTCGTAATTGTTGCCTCCATGACCATTTTTGTTAAGATTGATCGGCGCGCACTCATATGGATCATCGCCACTTCCACCACAGCCCTTCCCCTGGTGTGGTTTTTCTTTTTAAAGGTGTATCAGAAAAAGCGGATATTGACCTTTTTAAATCCAGACCGCGACCCCCTGGGGGCCGGATACCATATTATCCAGTCAAAAATTGCCATTGGGTCCGGCATGATATTCGGCAAGGGTTTTCTGAAAGGGACCCAAAATGCACTTGAATTCCTGCCCGAGCAGCATACCGATTTTATATTTTCCGTTCTGGCGGAAGAGTGGGGATTTGTGGGGTCGCTGCTGCTGCTGCTGCTCTTTCTGATGCTGATTGTATGGGGCCTGAATGTCGCCCAGGGATGCCGAGAACCGTTTGGGACGATTCTTGCGGTGGGCGTTACGGCGATGATATTCTGGCAGGTTTTTATCAACCTGGGGATGGTGATGGGCCTGATGCCGGTTGTCGGGGTGCCCCTGCCGCTGATCAGCTATGGCGGTTCATCGGTGGTCACCATGATGATGTGTATCGGTTTGCTTTTAAATGTCAGTATGCGGCGGTTTATGATCGAGTAGAAATACATTATTGATGGTTTCGTAAAAAGTCGGAAATGAGTCTTTATTGTCATTCCGGGCACGATTCGGAAACCAGAATGTTTTAATTACATGTGTTCCTGGGTGCTGGATCAAGTCCGGTATGGCGTGAAGAAAAAAAGCGTTTTTAACAATGCGACACAGCCTCGCAGGCGGAGATCCAGTAATTTTATCTCGATAAAGCGCGGCTAAATACCTGCAGTAGAAGATACGCCGGATTTAGGATTTTTTTACGAATGTGTAACGATTTTCAGTTTTAAAGATTGCGAACTTGTTTTTTAGGGGGATTTTAGATACGGTTTCGGAAAGTCAACTGGAGGTAGAATGAAAAAAGACAAGCAAAAGGACATGATATCCACTTTTTTGGGGCCCGAAGTCAGTGTGGAAGGAAATATTGAATTCCGGGGGACTATCCGGGTGGATGGGAATGTGAAAGGGACCATCCACAGCGATGAGGGCACGTTGATTGTCGGCGAGCACGCGGTCATCCATGCGGATATCATTGTTGATGCTGCGATTATTACCGGAGCGGTAAACGGCAATATCGAAGCGCGGGACAAATTGGAAATTTTTCCGCCGGCCTGTGTGATGGGGGGTATCAAGGCCCCAACGATTTCAATTGAGTCCGGTGTCGTGTTTAACGGAAATTGCGAAATGACGGGACGCACCATCCTGCTTCCTGCGAAAAAAGATTCTGCCGCAAAGACGGTTGCCTAAATTATGGATTTTGACCTAAAAAAACCTTTGACAATCCGTTTGGGCTGGTATAAAAAAACTCCTTTGGAACAGACTTAATTTTCACTGTGACGGAACAGGTGCTTTTTATCAATAAAATCATCCCCATGGAGGCTTTCCAATGATCGTTATTGATGGATCCGTTGTAATACAGATCATCAATTTTGTCTTCCTTATCTGGATTTTAAACACCGTTTTATACATCCCAATCCGAAAAGTTTTACGCCAAAGAAACGAAAAGATTGCCGGCCTTGAAAACAATATCGATACCTATACCCGGGACTCCAGAGAAAAAGATGCGTCTTTTGAACTGGGAATAAAGGATGCCCGCAAACGGGGACTGATGGAAAAAGACGCTTTACTGCAGGCTGCGGCTGAAGAGGAAAAAAAGATCATCGCTAAAATCAACGAAAAGGCACAGGCTGAGATCGCTGCCATTCGCGAAAAAATTGCCAAGGACGCCAAAGACGTCCGTGAAACACTTCAACAGGAAATCGAGGTGTTTGCCGAAGAGATTGAGCGCAAAATTTTAGGGAGGTCTGCTTCATGAATATTGACCTTAGCCGCCGGCCGTATCTTTTTGCTGTTGTGATCACATTGATATTTGTGTTGACCTGCACCGTGGGGGTTGCCTGGAGCGCCTCCGGCGCCGACTCGGCCACCAAAGGATGGGTGGCCACCGACACATATCGGGTCATGAATTTTGTGGTCCTGGCCGTGATCCTCTTTATTTTGCTGCGAAAGCCCGTTTCACAGGTGCTTAAAAACCGGATAACAGGCATACAAGACCAACTGCATGATCTGGAGATCAGAAAAAAAGAGGCTGAAAAATTACTGGCTGAATACGAAGAACGATTGATGCAACTTGACCAAGAGGCTGAGAAGATCGTAGCGGAGTATGTAAGGCAGGGGGAAGAGGCCAGGGGACGGATTATCCAGGAGGCAAAGACGGCTGCCCACAAGGTTGAGGAGCAGGCGCGCCGCAATATCGATCATGAGTTTGAAATCGCAAAAGTGAAGTTAAAGGGTGAGATACTGGAAAAGGCTCTTATCAAGGCTGAAGAAAAGATAAAAAACCGGATTACGCCCGATGATCAGAAAAAACTGGTGGATGAATACATAGAGAAGGTGGTGGTATAGTGAAAAATCTGGCTATAGCCCGTCGATATGCCAAGGCGCTTCTGCTGATCGGTAAAGAGGATGGTCAAACGGAAACATACCGAAAAGAGCTTGGGGGCGTGACTGAACTGCTTGAGCGTGAAAAAGTGCTGGCGCAAACGATCTGCAACCCGCTTTACAATGCTGCCAGCCGGGAAAAGGTTTTGCAGGAAGTCATAAAGCGCTTAAAGCTTTCGCGCGTGATGTCTTCGTTTCTTCTGTTGTTGTTTAGCAAGGGACGCATTGGGTTTTTAGGCAATATTAATGAATTCTACCAGAAACTGGCCGATGAATTAAAGGGCGTGGCGCGTGCCAGCTTGGTTTCGGCCATGGGGCTTTCATCCGAAACCATTGAAAAAGTCCGCAGCGCCCTGTCGAAATTGACAGGCAGGGAAGTTGTTCTTGAAGTAGCTGAAGACCCGGGCCTGATTGGCGGCCTTGTCACGAAGATCGGGGATCTCGTTTTGGATGGCAGTATCAAGACCCAATTACTCAACATGAGAGAATCTTTAAAAAGGGGTGAGCGTGTCTAATGGAATTAAGAGCTGAAGAAATAAGTCAAATTATCAGGGAGCAGATTACGGATTATGACAAGAAGGTTGAATTAAGCGAAACCGGCGTTGTCTTGTCGGTGGGCGACGGCATCGCCAGGGTCTATGGCTTAGAGAAGGTCATGGCGATGGAGCTGGTGGAGTTCCCCGGAAATATTTTGGGGCTGGTGCTCAACCTTGAAGAAGACAACGTGGGCGTTGCCATTATGGGCGAGGACATCCATATCAAGGAAGGTGATATGGTCAAACGCACCGGCCGTATCGCCCAGGTCCCTGTCGGCGAGGCTGTTCTGGGCCGGGTGGTTTCAGCGGTGGGTGAACCCATTGACGGCAAGGGGCCCATCGATGCCAAGGAGTTCCGCAGGGTCGAAATGGTCGCCCCGGGCGTTATCGCCAGAAAAAGCGTTCATGAACCGATGTATACCGGTCTTAAGGCCATCGATGCCATGACACCGGTGGGACGCGGCCAGCGCGAACTCATCATCGGCGACCGCCAGATCGGAAAAACAGCGGTGGCCATCGATGCGATCTTGAGCCAGAAGGGCCGTGGCGTATACTGCATTTATGTCGCCTGCGGCCAGAAGAAGTCCACAGTCGCCCAGGTCGTGGCCGTTCTTGAAAAGCATCGGGCCATGGAATACACCACGGTCGTGGCGGCCTGCGCCAGCGACCCGGCCACCCTTCAGTATGTCGCGCCCTATGCCGGATGCGCCATGGGCGAATATTTCCGCGACAAAAAACAGCATGCCCTGATTATTTACGACGACCTATCCAAACAGGCGGTCGCTTATCGGCAGGTATCCCTGCTCTTAAGACGTCCGCCCGGACGCGAGGCTTTTCCCGGCGATATTTTCTACAACCATTCACGCCTGCTGGAGCGGGCGGCTAAATTGAATGACGAATTGGGCGCTGGATCGCTGACCGCTCTTCCGATTATTGAAACCCAGGCCGGGGACGTTTCAGCCTACATCCCGACCAATGTTATATCCATTACCGACGGTCAGATTTACCTGGAACCGAGTCTTTTCTTTGCCGGTATCCGGCCGGCCATCAACGTGGGTCTATCGGTTTCCAGAGTCGGCGGCAGCGCCCAGGTCAAGGCCATGAAGCAGGTGGCGGGGACCTTGCGGCTCGACTTGGCCCAATACCGTGAACTTGAAGCCTTTGCAGCCTTCGGCAGCGATCTGGATGCGTCTACCCAACGGCAATTGACCCGGGGCGCCCGGCTGGTTGAAATATTGAAACAACCGCAATATCAGCCGTTGTCGTTGGAAAAGCAGGTTTGCATATTATACGCCGGCACCAAGGGATTTCTCGATAAATACGCCCTTGATGTTCTGGCGAAATATGAGGCCGGTCTGTATCCGTTTATCGAAGAGCGCTATCCCCAGATATTTACCGAGATCGCCGAGAAAGAAGCCATATCGGAAGATCTGAATAAAGTAATGACCGAAGCGCTGAAAGCATATGACGAGGAATTTAAGGATACCATCAAGTAAAAGCGATCCGGTTGTTTTTTTATGGGCGTCGCTGATGATGGCGCCTTCGGACCTGAACCTGTATCACGTTTTTTTATGATTCCAATTATGTTCCATAAGGGCTGAGTTGTATGACAACGCTAAAAGATGTCCAGACGAAGATATCCGCGGTCAAAAAAACCAAACAGATAACACGGGCCATGAACATGGTGGCAGCCTCACGGCTGCGCGGCGCCCAGCAAGACATGGAGGGGTTTCGACCTTACGCCCAGAAGTTTACAGAAGTGCTGGGCAGCCTGGCCGACAAATCGGGTGAAGAAGCAAGCCCCTTACTGGTGCCCCGGGAAGAAGTCAAATCGGTCCATATGATTTTATGTACTTCCGACAGGGGGCTTTGCGGTGGATTTAATACCAACCTCGTTTCAATGGCCGAAACGTTTTTAAAGGAAAAATCAGGACAAAACGTAAAGATTTCTTTTACCAACTTCGGCAAGAAAGGACGAAACTGGTGCCGCAAAAAAAAATCGGCGATCGTCGACGCGCATCTGGGCGTTGTCGGCGGAAAGATCGGTTTTAATGTCGCTGCCACGTCCGGCCGCAAGATGGTGGACGAATACCTGAAGAAAACCTATGATGAGGTTTTCATTATCTACTCGGAATTTGTCAGTGTGGCACGCCAGCAGCCGACGTTGAAGCAGCTCCTGCCGATTCCTCCGATTGCACCGGCTGTGGTGGAGGCCGCTGCTGATGACAAGCCGTATATGCCGGAGCATATTTGCGAGCCTTCCCCCGAAGAACTGCTGGGTGATTTGCTGCCGAGAAATATTTATGTGCAATTGTATCGGGCCCTGCTGGAGACATCCACCAGCGAACATGCCGCCCGCATGACGGCCATGGACAACGCCACCAAGGCCTGTAATGATATGATTGAAGACTTGACATTGGCCTATAACAAGGCTCGTCAGGCGGCCATTACGGCAGAGTTGATGGATATTGTGGGGGGTGCTGAAGCGCTTAAAGGATGAAAAATTAAATTACGCACATTGTTTTATAGGAGGTCAATAAATGGGTGAGAATATCGGAAAGATAACGCAGGTGATGGGGCCTGTTGTTGATGTGGAATTTGCGCAGGGAAAGCTGCCGACAATTTATACCGCGCTGCTGATCACGAATCCTTCCATCAACGAAGAACCGGACAACCTGGTGGTTGAGGTGGCCCAGCACCTGGGCGACAATGTGGTCCGAACCATTGCCATGGATGTTACCGATGGTCTGATGCGGGGACAGCCCGTCAAAGATACCGGAATGCCCATCATGATGCCCGTCGGCGAAGCCGGGCTGGGACGCGTTCTGAACGTGGTCGGCAGACCGGTGGACGGCCTGGGACCTGTCAGCCAGGAAAAAATGATGCCGATTCACCGGGCGGCCCCCAAGTTTACCGAACAGGATACGACCGTTCGGGTTCTTGAAACCGGGGTGAAAGTTATTGACCTGCTGGTTCCGTTTCCCCGGGGTGGAAAAATGGGCATGTTCGGCGGCGCCGGGGTCGGCAAAACGGTTATCATGATGGAAATGGTACACAATATTGCCATGCAGCACGGCGGCATCTCCGTGTTTGCCGGGGTGGGCGAACGCACCCGCGAAGGAAATGACCTCTATCATGAAATGAAAGACTCCGGGGTATTGCCCAAGGCGGCCTTGATATATGGACAGATGACCGAACCGCCGGGCGCCCGGGCGCGCGTGGCGCTTTCCGCATTGACCGCAGCAGAGTATTACCGGGATGAAGAAGGCCAGGATGTTCTTGTTTTTATTGATAATATTTTTCGATTTACCCAGGCAGGCTCTGAAGTTTCGGCGCTGCTCGGGCGCATGCCTTCGGCGGTGGGGTATCAACCGACGCTTGCGGTTGACCTGGGCGAGTTGCAGGAACGGATTACGTCAACCGATAAGGGGTCAATTACGGCGGTCCAGTGCGTCTATGTTCCGGCCGACGACCTGACAGACCCTGCACCGGCAACGACGTTTGCGCATCTGGACGGAACAGTCGTTTTGTCCCGGCAGATCGTTGAACTGGGGATTTATCCGGCCGTTGACCCCCTGGACTCCACATCTAGAATTCTGGATGCGGCCTATATCGGTGAAGAACATTACCGGGTTGCCCGTGACGTTCAGAAAATATTGCAAAAATATAAAGAGTTACAAGACATTATTGCTATTCTGGGAATGGAGGAGTTGTCCGATGAGGACAAGATAACCGTTTCCCGGGCTCGAAAAATACAGCGCTTCTTATCGCAGCCTTTCCATGTGGCCGAGGCCTTTACGGGTAAAAGCGGGAAATATGTCAAAATTGAAGACACCATCAGAGGTTTTAAAGAAATTTGTGAAGGCAAGCACGATGAGCATCCGGAGCAGGCTTTTTACATGGTAGGCGGCATTGAAGAAGTGGAAGAAAAAGCCAAACAGATGTCTGAAAGTGAATAGGCGTACGAGGAAAAAGGTATGGCTGCTGGAAACATTAAATTAGAGATTGTTACGCCCGAAAAGGCTGTCGTCAGCGAAGACGTCCGTATCGTAATGGCGCCGGGGGCATTGGGTGAATTTGGTGTCCTGATAGGGCATACGCCGTTCATGACCACGCTCAAACTGGGAACCGTCCGCTATGTTGATGCAAACGGTAAGGAACGATTCGTTTTTATCAGCGGGGGATTTGCTGAGGCCCTTCCCGATAAAGTAACCATATTGGCCGAATCGGCCGAGCGCAGGGCCCATATCGATGTCGAACGGGCAAAATCCGCCCTGCAGCGGGCCCAGGAACGATTGGCAAAAGATGATGAAACCATCGACAGGGAAAGGGCCAGGGCTGCCATGGAAAGGGCCTTGAACCGACTTAAGATTACTGCCATAAGGACCTCGTAATCTGAAGAACGCGCTGCGCGGCTCTGATTTTGTCCGAATGGTTCCAGGCACAGGGGAAAGCGCATGCAATATGAAGATAAAGGGCAGACCAGAAAGCGGTCTGCCCTTTTTGCTCTGCCCAATGGCTGTGGGGGTATAAAATGATAGGTTGTTTTTAATGGAAAGAAATAACAGCAATGTCGCCGTTATCATTCTGGCGGCTGGTTTAGGCAAACGAATGCAGTCGGACATGGCCAAGGTTTTGCACAAGGTGCTGGGCCGGCCGATGATTCGGTATGTCGTTGAAACGGCCCGGAGGATCGCCGGAAACGACGTGATTGTTGTTGTCGGTCATCAGGCTCAAGAAGTCATGGATGCTGTTTCGGCTGATGCCGAAGTGACTTTTGCATATCAGGACAAACAGCTGGGGACCGGCCATGCGGTTCTGTGTGCGCTAGATTATATACCTGAGTCCGTGCGTGAGATCGTTATTTTATGCGGGGATGTGCCGATGCTGAGTGCCGGAACGGTTCAGCGCTTGTTAAATGATCATAAGGCAGCCAAACGGGATTTGTCACTTTTAGCGGTAACGGTCGGCAATCCCAAGGGATATGGTCGCGTTATGATTGACGAAAACCGCCGGCTGATCAAGATTGTGGAGGAAGCGGATGCAACGCCTGAACAAAAAAAGATTCGAACGGTCAATGCCGGGATCTACTGTGTCGCAAAGAAATTTTTAACGGATTCACTGCGGCAGATCAAGCCAAATAATGTTCAAGGGGAGCTTTATCTGACCGATATCATTGAAATTGGATATCGAAAAAAACATGTCGTGGGGGTATTGTTCGGTGATGATGGCGACGAGGTTATGGGGGTCAACAGTTATCCGGATTTGCTCGCAGCTGAAAAGATCATGCGCCTGCGGGTGTCTAAAACTACTTGACTTTGATGCAAACGAAAGATTATATTAATAAAAGTAAATCGAGGGGGAGGATTGGATAACGAACTCATATTACGACAATTTGACGAGATAGAAAAGAAAGTTGAAAAATTATTAAAGGCTTTTCAGGCACTTGAAGCGACAAATGGTGAACTTCAGCTTAAAATAGATGGTTTAAATGCAGAGCTTCAGGGCCGAATTGAGGCCGAAAAAAAGTATGCAAAGGAGAGGGACCTGATCCGTTCGAAAATTGATGGCCTGTTGGTTAAATTGGAGGATATTGCAGAGGCAAACAAATAGTGGTCGGTAATTCTTGGATTAGGAAGGGATGCATTGGAACAGTTTGTTACCATACAACTTTTTGGGCGCCCGTATACGTTTAAAGCTGAATCTGAAGGTGCAAAGGCCAGGGAGGTTGCCGACTATCTGGTCAACGAGGTGGCCAAGGTTGAAGGTAAGCATACGAACCAGACATCAGACATATCAAAACTCGCGATATTGATTTCAGCGGCGCTGAATATAACCAGTGAACATGTGGAGTTGAAACGGAATCAGTCCTTATTATTGCGGGATATATCTGAAAGGTCTACGAACCTGATTCGATTGTTAGACCAAACGGTGCCTTAAATGGTTTCAAGATTTTTTATGGTTTCTGACCAATGCAGTATTTCAGATCATTGCTTAGTGAAAACCTTCTGTTTCCCGGCATCGAAAGAATTGCTCCCTGCTATTTCAGCCGGGGTGATGTAAAAGTGCCGTGCCTGAATGTTTTATAAAAGTGTAAGCCCCTGCCGTGTTCGTGATTGGAAGATGTTCTTTGACCCAACATTCAAAGAACGGGAACCTGCCTTAGTTTCGGTGTGCAAGTTCTGCTCGTACAGAAAAGCCTGAAGAAACTACAAGGTGCCCAAATTAAAAATTGGCTCAAAGGCCTGCCAACACGGCACTGTGGTGGGGGTTTCCCTTAATTGGGTTTTATTTCAAAAACAGAAACCAACATCCCATCAAAGCTTCAGGTAAGCCGTTTTTTATTAAACTTGTCTTAAAAAGAACGCTTACCCCTATCGTGTATCCGACGATCTTGTCCCCAATTGTTTCAATCCATAATTTTTCCGTATTTTTTTGAGAGACAGACTTTTCCGCCTATTAGCTGCTGAACCTTCTTAGCTGGAATTGTCTTCATCGATTGCTCTTTATCAAACCAAAAGGCGAACAGGTCTTCGGGAGAAATATAATGAATGAATTTGATATATTATTAATTTTGGTCGGCTTTGGTGCCGGATTTATGATTGCGTATTGGGTCAAAGGAAAAATTGTTTCGCAAAAAATTAAGGCGGCCCAATCGGAAGCGTCCCGGATTTTAGCGGACGCAAAACTCAGGTCCGAGACGCTCATCAGAGAGGCAAATCTTGAGGTCAAAGACAAGCTTTTCAAAATGAAAAGCGAATTTGATGCTGAAACCAAAGAAACCCGCGCTGAAATCAAAAAACTTGAGAAGCGATTGATAACGAGGGAAGAGAATATTGATCGCAAGAATGAGCAGTTCGAAGCCAGGGAACTGGAGATGGCCCAGCGGGAAAGACGGTTGAGTGATCGTGAAAACGAAACAAAAAAAAATGAATCGAAGGTTCACGAACTGATTTCAGAGCAGAAAAAACAGCTTGAGAAAATTTCCGGATTAACCGCTGAACAGGCCAAGGAGCTGCTGATCCGGGCAATGGAAAACGATGCACGCTATGAAGGGGCCAAACTCGTTAAGCGGATTGAGACCGAGACAAAAGAGGAGGCTGATAAAAAGGCCAAAAAAATTATTTCAACCGCTATACAGAGGTATGCGGGTGATTTTGTGGCCGAGCGAACCGTTTCGGTGGTGCCGCTTCCCAATGATGAGATGAAGGGACGCATTATCGGCAGGGAAGGGCGCAATATTCGCGCACTCGAAGCTGCAACGGGCATCGATCTGATCATTGACGATACGCCGGAAGCGGTCATTCTTTCGGGATTTAATCCGGTTCGGCGGGAAGTCGCCCGGTTGTCGCTGCTACGATTGATTTCCGACGGCCGCATCCATCCGGCCCGAATCGAGGATGTCGTCAAAAAGGTGGAACAGGAGGTTGACCAGACAATCAAAGAGGCGGGCGAACAGGCTGCTTTTGATTTGGGTGTTCACGGTCTTAACAACGAGTTGATCAAACTGGTGGGGCGCTTAAAGTTCCGGACAAGCTATGCCCAGAATGTCCTGCAGCATTCCGTTGAAGTCGGCTTTCTCACCGGCATCATGGCGTCCGAATTGGGATTGAACCAGAAACAGGCCAGACGTATGGGGCTTTTACATGATTTGGGGAAAGCGGTCGATCATGAGGTCGAAGGCCCGCATGCCTTAATAGGCTCAAAGCTTGCTAAAAAATATGGTGAATCCGCCAAGATCGTTCATGCCATTGCCGCCCACCATGAAGACGTGCCGCCGGAGACGGTCTATGCCTTGCTGACCCAGGCAGCTGACGGGCTTTCAGGGGCCCGGCCCGGGGCGCGCAAGGAACTGCTTGAAAATTATGTCAAGCGACTGGAAGATCTTGAGAAAATATCGAATTCATTCCGGGGTGTTGCAAACTCCTATGCGATTCAGGCCGGAAGAGAAATCCGGGTTATCGTGGAAAGTGGGACGGTATCCGATGAAGAAGCGGTTTTGCTGAGCAGGGATATCGTCAAAAAAATAGAAGAATGTTTAACATTCCCGGGGCAGATCAAAGTTACGGTGATACGGGAAACACGGGCCGTGGGATATGCAAATAAATAAGGTGAAGCGGAAATGGCCAATGTGATTGACATACTGAACGAGCGAGGCTTTATTGAACAAACCACCCACGGAGCGGAGTTGGATGATTTTGCCGCCCAGGGAGGAGGGACCTGCTACATCGGGTTTGATCCCACTGCGTCGAGCCTGCATGTGGGGAGCCTGGTTCCGATTATGGCACTTGCGCATATGCAGCGGCAAGGGCACCGGCCTATTGCACTTATAGGAGGAGGGACAGGTCTGGTGGGAGATCCCAGCGGCAAGACCGAGATGAGACAGCTGCTGACGCCGCAAAAGGTTGAAGAGAATGCCGCCGGGATCAAAAAACAACTGTCACGATTTATCGATTTTACGGACGCCAAAGCGTTGATGCTGAATAATGCCGATTGGTTGACAAAGCTGGAATACATACCATTTTTGCGGGATATCGGCCGGCATTTCAGCGTCAACCGGATGATCAAAGCCGAAAGTTATAAAATGCGTTTGGAATCCGAAGAAGGCCTTAATTTTATCGAATTTAACTATATGCTGTTGCAGGCTTATGACTATCTGGAACTCTTTGACCACTACGGCTGCCGGCTTCAAATGGGGGGCGCTGATCAGTGGGGAAATATTGTGGCGGGGATTGAGTTGGTACGAAAGATGCGTCAGGAAACGGTGTTCGGCGTTACATTCCCGCTGATTACCACCAGCAGCGGCATCAAAATGGGTAAGACCCACAAAGGGGCTGTATGGCTGGATCCGGAGCGGACCCCGCCCTACGAATATTATCAATACTGGATCAATACGGATGACCGGGACGTTGCCCGTTTTATGGCGCTGTTTACATTTTTGCCGTTGGAAGAAATCAACGCGGTTAAGTCACTTTCCGGCGCCCATTTAAACGACGCAAAGGCTGTCCTGGCGTACGAGGCCACCGCCCTGGCCCATGGCCGCAAAGAGGCTGCAAAAGCGTATCAGGCGGCAGCCAGCATGTTTGGCGAGCGCGTCGTGCCGGATGAGATTGTGCCGTCCAGCACGATTCCCCGAGGCAACGCACCGTCTAATGATAAATCCGTGCCGCAGTCGGATGTGGCGGAGGCCATGATCCGTGAAGGCATACCGGCCTTTAAGATGTTCCAAAACGCCGGCCTGGCAGCTTCCGGCGGCGCTGCCAGGCGGCTGATCGAACAAGGAGGGGCCTACGTCAACGGGGAACGCCTTTCTTCCGCTGACCACCTGGTAACGCTTAACGACGTTGTTAATTCTGAAATTTTGTTGCGGGCCGGCAAAAAAAGGTTTCACAAAATAAAGCTAAAAAAATAATAAAATAATGCTTGACAATCGCAACTGATTGGGAATATAAACACCCTTTACGCAGTAAAAAGTAAAATAAAATATCAAGCGTAAAAAAATGATCTTTTAAAAAAATTATAGTTGACATTCACCCAAAGCAAGTGTACTTAACGTTTTCTTTTTAGAGACGGGAACACGGGTCTTTAAAAAGAAAATTTTTTTTTTGAGTGGTGAAAAAAACAGTTGACAAAAGAAAGTTATCAACTATAATAAAATCGCATTGTTCTCTTTAGAATAAAACTGAAATTCTTAAAATTAAGCTTTTCAGTCTCTTGATCTTTGAAAACTAAATAGTGATGAAATTGAGTTGGGTCCACGTTAATTTAAGTTGTTTACTTATCGTAGACAGCTTTTTAAAAGTATAATTGGAGAGTTTGATCCTGGCTCAGAATGAACGCTGGCGGCGTGCTTAACACATGCAAGTCGTACGAGAACTCTTTAGCTTGCTAAAGATAGTAAAGTGGCGTACGGGTGAGTAACACGTGGGTAATCTACCTCCGAATTGGGGATAACATTGCGAAAGCGATGCTAATACCGAATAATATCTTTTTAGCCCCGGCTTTAAAGATCAAAGGTGGTCACTACATGTAAACTACTGTTTGGAGATGAGCCCGCGCACCATTAGCTTGTTGGTAGGGTAACGGCCTACCAAGGCTTCGATGGTTAGCTGGTCTGAGAGGATGATCAGCCACACTGGAACTGACACACGGTCCAGACTCCTACGGGAGGCAGCAGTGAGGAATTTTGCGCAATGGGGGAAACCCTGACGCAGCAACGCCGCGTGAGTGATGAAGGCTTTCGAGTCGTAAAGCTCTGTCAAGTGGGAAGAACCTAAGATAGGATAACACCCTATTTTACTGACGGTACCACTGAAGGAAGCACCGGCTAACTCCGTGCCAGCAGCCGCGGTAATAC
>JARGFK010000067.1 GCA_029211065.1 Desulfobacterales bacterium | reverse complement strand
GCAACAGGGTGTCTTGGCTCCTCCATAACCGCATACTACACCATGTGGTCGGTTGAGTAAAGTGCATACCCACTTTTCAAATTAATAAAATTCACGATTGCTGCCTTGATGGTTGAAATCGAGATGCCCTGACAGTGTTATGATTGTGGTTTCAAATCGACAGAATCATTATCGGGATACCTGATGCCTATCACAGCAATCCCCGACCCTGTGATAAGAGAATAATATTTTGAATTGGTGATGGCTGGATTGGTCGGACGAACCTGGAATGGCTTACGTCAAAATACTTGCATGAACAACGAACTTGCACCTGCCGTACATGTCACACCGGGGAACTTCAGGATACTTTGCGCAAATATCTTCCGATTTTGGTACAATCTGGATTCGTTTGGATTAATCCTTAAATGGTAAAGCGATCTCTTCACGGAAACGCTCCGGGCCGAGAATGAACTTGGTCGTTTGAAACGATCCCATGACGGTTCCGATAACACCAGGGGCCATGACACTTTGCCCGGCGAGGAACAACCCTTCCACCGATGACCGGTTCAACAGGGATGCGCTCAACAGCTGGTCGCAGGATCGCAGAACACCGTAAGCTGAACCACCGGGGCTGTTGACCCAGTCCCGTATGGTCAGTGGAGTGTACACATCCAGCAGCCGGCAGTCTTTGAGCGGACCGAATATTTTCCCGGCCTCTAGGAGAAGGTTCTGCGCCTGTTCCTCTTTTGCTTCCATATAATCCCGACCCCGCTTTCCCGTGCGGGTGTTTTCCCATTTGCGCCAGAATTCAACCTTTCCGGAAGTGAGTATGGACAGGACGCTTTTTTCCCCCTGGCTGCGAAGCTGGTAATATCTCAGATCCGGAATATGGCCGTTTTTATCCCGGTCGATTTTAAAGATATTATGGGAGACTTCCGGATGGGCCGCTGCATCCAGCTGCGCATGTACGCACATGATGCTGTGGGTATCCTTCAATCCGGAGATGCGCTTTCGGTACAAGGGCCGTACCGCCGCATCCGGCAGCATCGCGAGCACCACCTTGGGATGGACCGCCCCCACCACCACGGGCGCTTCTATTTCCGTCCCTGAAACCAGTCTCACGCCGCGCACCCTGCGGGATTCCACCAGGATGCTTTCAACGCCGTCCCCGCAAAGGACCCGTCCGCCGAGGGTTTCCAGGCGTTTCACAAATGCATCCACCATCGAGACGCCTTTTTTGACGCGCCAGGAAGACATCAGGTAGCTGGCAAGGGCCGTGTTGTGGTAAAATGCCGGGCACTGGTCCGGCGGGACGCCGATCCAGCAGGAGGGAACACCCAGAACGCCTTTCAGCTCCGCAGAACATCCCAGGCGTGTCATGATGTCCCCAATGGCCTGAAATTGTTCCGGCTGGGCAAATCCCATTTCGTCCGAAAACAGGAAATCGAGTGAGTTTAAGTGTTGTTCAGCCTGACGCAAGAGCTGCATGATGCCGGTGATCTGCAGCTGCTGGTCCGGGAAGGCCGCTCTTAAATTTGCCTCATAGGCACCCAGGCCTTCGGGCAGGTCAAAGGTCAAATCATTGAAGATATACCGGTCGATGACGCCGGCGCGTCCCATCCGTTCCACGGCGATTTCCGATGAAACGCCCAGGAAATCGAAAAAGCGCCGCAATATCTGGCCGCTGCCCAGTGCGCCCAGGTAGTGGACGCCCACGGGACATTCCAGCCCCTTCCGGGTATAGCCGCGCATCATTCCCCCGGGATGTCGGTTTTTTTCCAGCACCGTCACCGTGAAGCCGGACTTGGCAAGGAGGATAGCGGTGGAAAGTCCGCCGATACCGGAGCCGATAACCACAACGTCCACTGGTCGGGATGAATCCATGCTCATTCTTCACCTTTTATACCTTTTATCAACCGGCCGTGTCTTTGCAGCATCAGGGTTCGCGCCCGGTCTGCAATCTCTGAAACCGAAAAATTTTGGTTGTCCGGCGCGAGGCGTCCGATCAGTTCGACGCGGACGGCATTGGGCACGCAGGTGCTGAACCGGAATCCGCCGGGAGGGAAAAGGACATCGGTATTTTGTATGAATATAACATAAATGGGCGCGTTGCAGTTTGCCGCGATTTTAAAGGCGCTTTTGTTGAACCGGCCGATCCGGCCGTCGCGGCTGCGGGTGCCTTCGGGAAAAATAAAAAGATTGCCGCCGGACGCCAGGTACGCGCCCATGTCCTCGATGCGCCTGATCATGTCCGGGTTTCCGTTCAGGGCCGACGGGATATACCCGGAGGTTTTGAGGATCCAGCCGAAAACGGGAAGCTTGAAAAACGTGCGTTTTACAATGGTCTTTTGCCGTGCAAACAGGGAAATCAGGAGGATGGGATCGAGATAGGAGACGTGGTTGCTCACGATGATTGCGGAACGGATCGATAAAACATCGTCTGCGACCTGAATCGACAGGCCCGGGGTGATCTTTTGCAACAGCCGGAAAAAAATTTTGAAAAACAAGTGATTCAGCTTCTGCCAGGCCCTTTCCCGGTTTCCGGAAAATACGAAGGCTGCCAGATAGGCGGGGGCAAAAAACAGCAAAAATCCCGGGATGTAATATGTCCAGCAGATCAGCGGGATGACAATATCGGCAACCGGTTTGAGGTGTTTGGGACGCATGCTTTGGTCCATCGAGATTTTCAGGGCCGGTCCGGAATCAATTCCTGCTTTTTGCCATCTCTTCCATATAGTCGTAGATATGGTTGATGGTCCGAATTCCCATGGCCTGTTTTTTTTCCTCCTGGGTGAGCTTAAAGCCCAGCAGATTCTCGATTTCCACCAGGAGTTCAATGGCATCGATGCTGTCAAATTCGTATTTTTCCCGCAAATCGTCGTCCGGCCCCGGATTTTCGATTTCGAAATTTTCCTCGAAAATCCTCAAAAGCTCAAGCTGTATCGTCTCACGCGTTAATGCCATTGTGGGTAACAAGGTCCTTGTTAAAAGAGTCGATGATATCTGGTGATATCTTATGAAAAACCGGGTCAGCGTCGAATCTGCCGAGGATGCGCGTAATTGTCCACCGCCACGGAATCGAAACTTAGAATAAAATTTCGGATAAAAGTCAAGGTTAAACCGGAAAACAACCTATTTTAAAAAGAGTTTACAAAAGCAGCGGAATGATTGCAAGCCCAAACAGGCTGCTAAATGGATCGGGGTTTTTTGCGCAGCAGTTTTTCCATTGAAACCCGCGTCGCCCAGCGCAAAAAAATCTTTGTGTAATCAGCCCCGGCAAGGACCATCCCCGCCAGGAAGACCAAATGGGACAGCCCGTAGAGGACGGGGCCGCCAACGGCAAGCCATAGCGGCCTGTTGAGATAAACAGATAACGCCCCCAGCGCGCCAATGGCCGGCCAGCCGATGATATAACTGAAACCGATGATCGCTATCCCCAGAACGGTCCGGACCGAGGGTTTCTGCTTAAAGGCATTTAAATCCGCCTTGTCCGCAATCGCCGCCCGGACATAATCGGTTTCAGCAATTCGTTTGATGAGGTTCATTCAGCGTGTCTCTATAAAATTGAGTTGAACTTTGCCGGTCAACCATGTAAACATTTTAAACGCCTGTTTCCCGGGGATTTAATTTTCTGTCAATTCCATCAACCGGCACCTGTTTGTTTTTAGATGAATTTTTCCAGGCAGGCAAGGGAAATTAAAGCAAGCCTGGAAGCTTGGCAGCTGGAAGGCGGGAAAGCTGGGAAGCTGGGGACGTTCAAAAGGAAAATCCCCTGCATCCAGGCAAAACCCGATGCGTTTCCGAACTTGAAACCCTTTCTCCTTTTGAATTGGGAAAAGAACCTAACCACTAAGTTCATGGCATGATGGAAACCTGCGCTTCTCCAAATTACTGGGACTATTTCGATAAAATATTTTGCATTACCCTGGCGGAACGTCCCGACAGGCAGGAAAGTGCCAAAATCCAATTCAGCAGGGTCGGGCTTGTCGATAGAGTGGAATTTTTTGTTGCCGACAGGCATCCCCATAATTGTGAACAGGGCATTTATGAATCCCATCTGACCTGCATCCAAAAAGGAATCGAGGCCGGCGCCGGCCGTATCGTCATATTCGAAGATGATGTCCTGTTTGACCGGTTCAGTCCGGCCGGGCTAAAAAGCTGCATCGATTTTTTGTCGCTGCATTCCGATTGGAATGCATTGTTTTTTGGATGTCTCGTTTCCGGCAGCAAAAGAACCTGGAATAAATCCGTACTCAAGGTGCGGTATCGCAGTTTATCCCATGCCTACGTTCTGAACCGCAAATTTGCAGAGGTTTTGGTTAAGCGGCCATGGCAGGGATTGGCATATGATGAATTTCTGGACTCTGTTAACGAAGCGTTTTACGCCAGCTATCCTTCTTTTGCTTTTCAGAGCAATTCCCCATCGGACAACAGCAAATATCTGCGATTGGATAAATTTCGTAGATTATGCGGCGGTCTGCAGCGAATTCAAAAAGGGAATGAATGGTTTTTTCACCACCTGACAGGCATCATCGCTTTTCATGTTATGCTTTTATTCTTTGGGATTCTATGGGTTTTCTGAATGAAATCGCCTTATTTTAGCCTGCCCCGGTTTCTTGTTGCGCTGTCAGTCGTTACGATTCTCTTTTGTATCGGTTTATACCGACTGGAAATTGATACCAATGTCGTGGAGCTTCTGCCCCAAAAAGACCCCGCCATTTCAGACGCCTTATATGTCTTGAAAAATCATCCGATGATGGACCAGCTGGTCATTGACGTCAGCCATCCATCCGGCGGCCCGGACCGCCTTGTTGAATATGGCACACAGATAGAAGAAAGATTAAGGGAAAGCGGGCTGTTTAATACCGTCGGGATGGAAGCGGTTCAACACCTGATGCCGGACCTGATGTCCTTTGTTTTAAGCAATCTACCGGTCATGTTCACAGAAAAAGAGCTTGCCGACAATATCGGGCCGATGCTGGAAACAGAACAAATCCGGAAGCGCCTGACAGAAATGCAACTGGCGCTGTTGAATCTGGAGGGGATCGGTCAGGCTGAATTCATTGAAAAAGATCCGTTGGGACTAAAAGATATCGTAATGGCCCGGCTGGCCGCCCTGGCCCCGTCACAAAATGCACGCATCTATCGGGGAAAACTCATATCCGCCGATGATAAACATCTCCTCGTCATTGCTACACCCAAATCTTCGGGTACGGACTCGCTCTTTGCCCGCAGGACAGATGCACTTCTGAAAAACATCACTCAAGACCTGAACCGGAATCCGTCCGCTTCGGGGGACGCGATTACCCTGACGCCGGTGGGCGCCTATCGGGCGGCGCTCGACAATGAGCAAATTGTCCGGCGGGATGTTAAAAAGGCCATTGCGTTCAGCACCATCGGGATTTCATTGCTGCTCCTCTTTGCATTTCCCAGGCCTTATATCGGGCTGTTGTCGCTTTTGCCGGCGGCGGCGGGAACCATGACGGCCTTCTTTATCTTTTCCCTGCTCAACAAATCCATTTCCATCATGGTGCTGGGTTTCGGCGGGGGAATCATATCGATTTCCGTCGATTTCGGAATTGCCTACCTGTTGTTTCTGGATCGCCCCCAGAGGACCAATGGCCGGGAAGCTTCACACGAGGTCTGGTCGTGCGGCCTGCTGGCGGCATTGACCACCGTCGGTGCTTTCGGGGCCCTTTGTTTCAGCGGCTTTCCGCTTTTCGAACAACTCGGTTTGTTTACGGCCCTGGGTATTTCATTTTCGTTTCTGTTTGTTCACACGGTTTTTCCCTTAATTTTTCCGGCCCTGCCGCCGGCTCGCTTGCGGCCCCTGCCGCTCCAGGGTTTTGTCAACAGGCTGGCCTTGTCGGGCAATAAGGGCGCCTGGGCCGCCCTTGCGTTTGCTTTATTCATGCTCTTTTTTGCAAAACCGACGTTCAACGTGGACCTCAGCTCCATGAACACCGTCAGCAAGGACACGGCGGCCGCTGAAAAACTGATGACAAGCGTGTGGGGGCAGGTTTTTAACAGGGTTTACCTGCTCATCAGGGGGGACAGCATCGATGAATTGCAGCAACAAGGGGACCGCCTGCTCCAAATGCTGGACCAGGACCTTGCGGCCGATACGTTATCGTCAAGGTTTGCTTCCGCGTTAATTTTTCCGGGCGAAGACCGGCGGCGGCAGAATTTGGCGGCCTGGAAAAGCTTTTGGAATACGGACAGAATTCACACGCTGAGCCGCAGCATGGAAAAGGTATCCGCTGAATTGGGATTTACGACCGATGCTTTCAGCCCTTTTTATCAGATTCTCAGAGATCCTCCCGATCTGGTGGGAAATACAGATATTTCTGAAAAATTTCTGGGCCTGATGAACATAACGAAAAGTCCGGACGGTGCCGACTGGGTTCAGGTTGTCACCGTGACGGCCGCTGATTCGCATGATGCCGAAAAATTTTACGCGCGATATAAAACATCGGGAAAAATTTTTGACCCCGTGCTTTTTTCTCAGCGCCTGGGGACGCTTTTATTTGCCACTTTTCTAAAAATGCTCCAGATCATCAGTATCAGCGTTGTCCTGCTCCTCTTATTATTCTTTCTCGACCTGAAGCTAACCCTGGCTGCTTTGCTGCCGATCGGTTTTGCATTCATCAGCACGCTGGGGACCTTAACCCTCATGGGCCGCCCCCTGGATATTCCGGGGTTAATGCTTTCGGTCATCATCATCGGAATGGGGATCGATTATTCTCTGTTTTTTATCGGCGCTTACCAACGCTATGCCGATCCCTTGCATCCGTCTTACGGGCTTATCCGCCTGGCGGTTTTCATGGCGTCCGCCTCGACCATCATCGGTTTTGGTATTTTATGTACGGCGGAGCACACCCTCTTGAGAAGCGCCGGGCTGACGTCCCTTTTGGGGATCGGGTATGCAGCGATCGGCGCTTTTGTGATCCTGCCGCCGGTATTAAACCATCTGGCCCGGCATCGGAAAATCAAAACCCCTAAAGCGGGAAACCACTCCAAAAGGGTTTTAAGGCGGTATCAATTTGCGCAATCCTATCCGCGCTTATTTGCCTATTTTAAAATGCGGTTTGACCCGATGTTTGCGGAACTGCCGGCGCTGATGGAATCGATTCGGGCGGTTCGCATCGTTATGGACATCGGCTGCGGATACGGGGTGCCGGCCTGCTGGCTTCTGGAGCGATTTCCGGAAGCGATGGTTTATGGCATTGACCCTGATCCCGAGCGGGTCAGGGTTACTTCCATGGCCGTCGGGGAAAACGGCGTTGTCACCACCGGCCGCGCCCCCGAGCTTCCCGGGGCGCCTGGGCCGGCTGATCTGGTGATGATGCTGGACATGCTCCACTATATCACTGATGATGAATTTCGGATCACACTGCAACGGCTGAAGGTTGCTCTGGCGCCGAATGGAAGCCTGATTATTCGCGCGGCCCTGCCGCCAAAGGAAAGACTGTCCCGGGCCCGGGCCTGGTGGATTGAGGGTTTAAAAAATAAAATCTCCGGAATGAAATGTTATTATCGATCCATGGATGAAATTGCGACGATAATCCAATCGGCCGGGTATACAATCGAACGCTCCCTTCCCTCCGGATCCAACGGAGATCTGGTTTGGGTTGAGGTAAAACCGGTTAAAAATCTGCTAAAATGAAAACGATCCATTCAGCGCATCACTCCCTGTCTCTGGCCGAACGGGTCGGTCTGTCGGCATTGACGGGAGCGGGCCTGCTGTTATTTTTCGATGTGCGCCTGTCCGTGCTGATTCTGGCAGGTTTCTTCATCCTTTGCATCGCCGCCCCCTTTTTCCCCCGTTTCAGTTTTTATCTCCCGATCATCAGCCGGGGGACGCCGGACAAGAAAGCGGTCGCCCTTACTTTTGATGATGGTCCGGACCCGCTGTCAACCCTGCCGTTATTGGATCTGCTTCGAAAGCACCGGGCACCGGCGACTTTTTTTGTCACCGGGCGGAAAGCAGCCGAGCATCCTGAAATAATGAAAGCCATTTTAGATCAAGGTCATTCCGTCGGCAACCATTCTTACACCCATAATAACCTGGTGATGTTCAGAAGCTGCAAAACCATCATCAGGGAAATTGAGGCTGCCCAGAATGTGCTGAACGATTTCGGCGTACTGGCGCTGGCTTTCCGTCCACCGGTGGGCATTACCGGCCCCAGGCTCGGTCCGGCCCTGGTGAAAACAGACCGGTATATCGTCAATTTCAGTTGCCGCGCCCTTGACGGCGGGAACCGATGGATTAAGGGGCTTTCAAAAAAAATTCTGAAGCAAGTCGGACCGGGCGATATTGTGCTTCTCCATGATGTCCGTCCGCATCCCCCATATGCTTTGAACGACTGGCTGAAAGAGATGGAGCTGATCCTGACCGGCATAAACGACAAGGGGCTTTCGGTTTGGCCGCTGGCTCAGATTATCGGCCGGCCGGTGATGGTAACACGGGATTGGAATGATGGAATGATGCAATAATTTTGTCTGATTTCAACAACGTATACAAATTCGAGATGTGTGAGACCTTATGAGAATCGTACTCGTACACCCCACCGGGTCAAACTGGGTGCCCGGCAAAAAAGATATTACCGCAACGGCCAACCGAATGGCGCCGCTGGGTCTTTTGTCCATTGCCGCCTGGATGGAGCAGGAAGGAAATGAGGTGTTTGTCCATGACTGCTTAGGGCCGCGGATGTTCAAAAACAACGCGGCGCATGCCGAAGCCATCCTGAGCCATCAGCCCGACATGGTGGGATTTTCCGCGACAACTTCCGGTTTTCTGGACGGCTATGAGCTGGCTGAGCGGATTAAAACCGCCCGGCCCGGGATTCAAATCGTTTTCGGCGGCGTTCACGTTTCATCCATGGGCGCGGCGCTGTTAACAGATTTTAGCCATATCGATTTTCTTTGCCAGGGCGAGGGCGAAGTGACGCTGGCGGAATTGGCGTCGGGCAAGCCGCCGAAAGACATCGACGGCCTGATCTGGAGAGACGACGGCCGGCCGGTGATTAATCCGCCGCGATCCGTTTTCCCGGATCTGGATAGTCTCCCCTTTCCTTCCTACGACAAACTGGAGGGATTCCCCAGGGGATATCACCTGCCGCTTTTCAGTTTTATTCGGGGTCCCGGGGCCACCATGGTTACCAGCCGGGGCTGCCAGTTCCAATGCTCCTACTGTGACCGTTCGGTCTTTAAAAGGGGTTACCGGTTTAATTCGGCCGAATACATCTATGCGCACATGCGACATCTGCGCAAACAATTCGGTGTTCGCCATATCAACATTTATGATGATCTTTTCACGGCCAATCGGCGACGCACGATGGACCTGTGCGAACGGTTGATCCGAAAACCGTTGGGAATGCAGTTCAACTGTGCGATCCGCGTCGGTCAGACGGACGACGAATTGCTGAAAATTTTAAAAAAAGCCGGCTGCCTGATGCTTTCGCTGGGCATTGAAACCGGAGATCCGGAGCTGCTGGAATTTCATAAACCGGGCGTGCAGGCGGATGACATACGCGCTACCGTAAGGCAAATTCAGGCCAACCACCTCAGGGTTAAAGGCCTCTTCATGATGGGCCTTCCCGGTGAAAACGAAGAATCGATTAAAAAAACAAGTGATTATGTAATGTCGCTGGATCTTGATGACATGAACATGTCCAAATTTACCCCTTTTCACGGGGCGCCGATCTGGCCGCGGATCTCGGAATTTGGAATGTTTGAAGAGGACTGGAAAAAGATGAACTGCATTAATTTTGTATTCCTTCCCAAAGGGATCGATTCCATGGAAAAACTCGATCAGCTTTACAATAAGCATGTCAAACGCTTTTATACCTCTCCCCGGTGGCGTCGCAAATTCATGAAACGGCTCTGGCAGCACCGCAACAGCCTTTTGTATCTTGCGGCGCACTTCCCTTCATTTTTGGCTGCCAAACGAAATTTTGAACCGGATCCGGATGTTCAGTAGAAATTGAGAAAGCGAACTATTCATTGGGCTATCCGGGGCGTATTCGTAAAAACCAGCGCTCCGGGATGTTTTCAACCACGCTAAGGCCTGGCCGGAGGGCCTTAAGCAGCTTCCATGCATTTTTGGACGAGCGCGGTGATGTCTTCTATCTCTGTTCGGCCCAGGAAGATACGACCGGTTCGATCCAGATGAACCGGGCCATAGGCGCAAGCCTTTTTTTCCGGAAACTTTTCCAGTAGAAGAAAGACCGCACCGGGCGATAAATTTTTATCCAAACCCGGCAGGGGCGGGGTGTTCAGGTCGCACACCCCGCACAGCATTTTATCGGCTTCTCCGGCGGCCATGCTTTCCAGCGCCAGCCCGAGACAGGCCCGCCCCAAAGGACCCGGTGCGTTGATGACGAAGGTTGCTCCGGTGAGCCCGAATCGGATGGCGGCTTCTCCCAGAAACGTACTGGGGAGTGTATATGAAAATAAAGCCGGGCTGGCGCCGATTCCGTTTTGAGACGTTACGGTTTTAAAGTAATCCATATCCGTATGAAGGCAGCCATATTCGGTGGAGACAATGATGCCGATATTACGTTTTTCAGTCCAACGGTCTAAATTTGCATCTTTAAGGGCAAGGGCAACGGCCACCAGCCCCAGTCGCGAATAGGCATCCATTCTTCTGAAATACGGATAGGGCGCGCTGAAAACGGATTCAACCTTAATATCCGGCAGTCTGCCGTTTTGCATGGCAAAGCTGTCGCGCTCTTTTGCGCAGCCCATTCCGCTTGCGGTCACCCATCCGATTCCGGTAATCTGTACAGGGATCATGGCGTTATTTTTCCAGAATGAGGGCGGCATTAACGCCGCCGAAGCCTGAATTGGTCGTCAGTAAATATCTGCCGGCAAATGCCGTCGGTTCTTTTTGAACCCTGCCGACGGCCTCATCCATGGGCGCATCCAGACCGACCGTCGGTGGCAAGACCTGCGCCTTTAAGCTCTGCAGCCCCACGGCAACCTCAATCCCGCCGGCAGCGGCAAGGGTATGGCCGATAGCCCCCTTGATGGAATATGCCGGAACCGGTCGTTTGCCGAAAACCTGGCGGAAAGCGGTCATCTCCATCAGGTCGTTAAAAATGGTGCCGGTGCCATGGGCGCAGACGGCGGAGATATCATCAGCCTGTTTTCCCGACATTCTCAGCGCCCGGGCGATGGACTGGACCAGGCCGTAACCCGTCTGGGCCGGGGCAGTGATATGGGTGGCATCATTGGCAACGCCCCAGCCGATTACTTTTCCAAGGGGTTTCCGGTTTTTTTTCAGGGCCGCGTTCGGACTCATAATTACCAGGGCGGCCGCGCCTTCACCCAGGGACAACCCGTTCCGGTTGCGATCAAAAGGCCGGCACGGAACCGGCGACAGGGCCTTCAGGGCCGAAAATCCGGAAAAAACAAATTCCGTAAGGATATCGGCGCAGCAAACCAACACGGCATCGGCCCTTCCGGATGCGACCATCGCTGCAGCCCGGGCAACAGCGATGGTCGAGGATGCACAGGCCGCACTGATATTGAAACCCCCATGGGTTAAATTGAGTTTTTGTGCAACGGCTGTCACCGGAGACGAAAGCAGAACCTCACGGATATCAGCCGGAAAGTTTTTTTGATTTTTTTCCAATGCATCAATACCGGCTTTGGTTGTTGCCGTTATCAGAAAAGTATCCGGCGCAACAGAACCCAGCGAGGAAGCCAACCGGTCCATAAGGGAATGCATCAGGGATTGGCCGCTGCAGGCGCGCAGGTCTTCAATACAAGCGGCCATGCCGGCGGTGTAATTGTTCGTCCGAAAACGGTTAACAGGCCTGATGGCACTTTCGCAATTCATAAGTTTCCGCCACAGCAGGCCCAGACCGTCCCCGAGGCCGGTGATGGTGACGGCTTCGGTTATGACCGGAACGATTGCACCCGCCGCTTTGGTCAATGGTGAAGAAACTAAATCCGATTCAAAGTTTGGCACGAAACTACCTGCGTTTGTCAAAAAAGCGTCCGACCAGAAAAACAACCGCGTTGACGCCCCGGTTTTCGCTGTTTAAGTCACCGTTTGAGAGATGGTTGAGTCGAACTGCTGCAAAATAGGAATCACCGGCGTTTCTGTTAAATTCCATGCCGATGCCAATCACGGGGTTAAAGTTAAAGCGCGAGCCCTGGGTTTTTCCGGGAGGTTCAGGATCGGTGACCTGAAAATCGGTATATGCCAGGCCGATACCGCCTTCCAGGAAAGGCGTCAGGCGTCTTCCGGCCAGGAAATCGAGCCTATAATGGGCCAACATGGAAAGAGAAGCCATGAAACGGGTTTTTGGCGCGTAGGCGGCCCCTGCAGCGCCTTCGATTTTGAACTTCATGGATTCCGGCGTCAAGTCCCGCCAGATGGGGTCATAATCCCAGAAGGCCACGCCTGCGACCTTGAAAAAGTGAATATCCGTCACCGGATCAAAGGTTTTTCCCCAGACCCCCGCCATTCCATAGCGGGAGGGGCCGGGATCTGGCAACCTGCTTTGGGCTGATGAAATTTCCGGAACCGATAAAGCGGTCATGAAAATAAGGATAGCCGCAATTGATCGGACTGCTTTAAACTGTATTGTCATTTGGTTCCATCATAAGCAAATGGTTCATTCAAAAAAATCAAGCTGTTTAATGGGCTTTACGGTGTTGGTATTGTATTTTATCCTACAATGGGTTAATTTATTTATCATTATGCATACCGTTGATTGGATTATTTTACAATTACGGAATGTTTGGAAATTCGAATTTTTTTATAGATGAGGCGCGTGGCATGAAACTGATAAAGATAGCAGCGATTATCCTGGCGATCACGATTTCTTTAAATTTGGCAGTCAATGCCCATGCCGGGCTATGGACGGATTTTAAGGAAGGGTGGCGCAAATTTTATGGTAAATTTAAAAAAGATGTTAAGTCGTCCGGTGAGGCTGCAAAAAAAGATTCCAAAAATTTTGGAAAAGATATCGTTAAAGACGCACGCAAAGCCGGTGCTGATATTAAGCAGGACGCAAAAAAAATGGGGGATGCCATCGGCAAGGGGGCTAAATCGGCGACAAAAGAAATAAAAAACGCATTTAAAAAGACCAAAGAAAAACTGGAATAATTTATAATAACCGAGACTTGAACGGACAAGCGGCCCCTAAAATTCTGCGGTTTTGATTCCATTTCTTATTGTAAGTTATTTCAGGGGGCGGGGAGTTTTGTTTCAAATGCCTATGGGGAGAGCCCTTGTCACTTCAGCATTTGTCTCCGGGCTGACAGGACAACGTTTGAAAAACTCTCCGACCCCCCAAGTTATTTAGCAACGGATTTTTTTAGGATAGGATGACGGAGAAGCGGGCGCCGAAAGGCCAGAAATAATGAAGCGCCCCGCAGCTTGCTGCGGGGCATCAAAGCGGAATTGCACCGTAGCTTTAACCCGCCTACGCTCAGTTGAGCTTCGGCGCGGTTCACCGCGCCTTTCATCCCTGCTGCCCCGATAAACCGGGATCTTCGACAAGCAGCAGGGTATTCAGGCGAAGGCGAATAAACCCGTGAGGAAAGCGAAAGGAGTGTATACATGAAGGCAACGAACCCATCACTGACGGCGCGTCCGGCATGGAAGGCTCTCGCCTCCCATTACGAAAACGTTCGGGACGTGCATCTCCGCAAGCTTTTCGCAGAGGATCCCAAGCGCGGCGCGCGTCTGACGGTGGAGGCCGCGGGCGTTTTTCTCGATTACTCGAAGAATCGCATCACGGACGAAACCCTCAATCTCCTTCTGCAACTGGCCGGGGAATGCGGCCTGCGCCGGCGTATCGACGCCATGTTCCGGGGCGACAAGATCAACATCACGGAAAACCGTACTGTCCTGCACGTGGCCCTGCGCATGCCGAAAGGGGCGTCCATCGTCGTTGACGGCGAGAACGTGGTGCCCCAGGTTCACGCCGTGCTGGACAAGATGACAGACTTTTCAGACAGGGTTCGGAGCGGTGCATGGAAAGGCCACACCGGAAAACGCATCCGCAGCGTGGTCAACATCGGCATCGGCGGTTCCGACCTCGGGCCGGTGATGGCTTACGAGGCGCTCAAGTTCTACAGCGACCGGACGATGACCTTCCGGTTCGTTTCCAATATCGACGGCACAGACTTCGCGGAAGCGACCCGCGACCTCGATCCCGCAGAAACGCTTTTCATCATCTCCTCCAAGACCTTTACAACCCAGGAGACGATGACCAACGCCCAAAGCGCGCGCGACTGGCTGCTGCGAGCCTTCGACCAGGATGTCAAGGCCGTGGCCAGGCATTTCGTCGCCGTTTCGACCAATGCCGCCAAGGTTGCCGAGTTCGGCATCGACACGGCCAACATGTTCGGCTTCTGGGACTGGGTCGGCGGACGGTATTCGATGGATTCGGCCATCGGCCTTTCGGCCATGCTGGCTATCGGCCCGGCCAATTTCCGCGCCCTGTTAGACGGGTTTCACCAGATGGACGCGCACTTCCACACCGCCCCCTTCGATAAAAACCTTCCGGTCTTGATGGGACTCCTGGGGGTCTGGTACGTCAACTTTTTCGGCGCTCAGACCGTCGCTGTTCTGCCTTATGAACAGTACCTGAAGCGATTTCCGGCCTACCTGCAGCAGTTGACGATGGAGAGCAACGGCAAACACGTTACCCTCGATGGGTCCGGGGTCGGCTGCGATACGGGCCCAATCTATTGGGGCGAACCGGGGACCAACGGCCAGCACTCCTTCTACCAGCTGATTCATCAAGGGACCCGGCTCATCCCTTGTGACTTCATCGCCTTTGCCGAGGCGCTCAACCCGCTTGGGCGGCACCATGACATCCTGCTGGCCAACGTCTTCGCCCAATCCGAAGCGCTGGCCTTCGGCAAGACCTCCGAGAAAGTGAAGGCGGAAGGCACACCCGATTGGCTCGTCCCGCACCGGGTCTTTGACGGCAATCGCCCGTCCAACACCATCCTCGCCGAGCGGCTTACGCCCGAAACCCTCGGCAAGCTTGTGGCGCTATACGAACACGCTGTTTTTACCCAGGGGGTTATCTGGAACATCAATTCCTTCGACCAGTGGGGCGTGGAGCTGGGCAAAGTGCTGGCCCAGCGCATCATCCCGGAGCTGGAAAATCCGAAGGCGCCCGCGCTCGGGCATGACAGCTCGACAAACAATCTGATCCGGCGCTACCGAAAAGCTAAGGGGAAGTTATGAAAACTTTCGGCGTTGGCTCGCCTTGCACTGGTTTTTGACATAAATGGGGAGGCGTTCATGCGCATGGAAATGCTTTTAAATGCCGAAGCCGTCGCGAAGAAAGCAGCGGCGGCCATCGCAAAAGAAGCCCGGTCGGCGGTTGCCGGGCGCGGCCGCTTTTTTATGGCGGTGAGCGGCGGGAAAACGCCGTGGATCATGCTCCGTGCCCTGGCCGATGAAGCGGTTCCCTGGAAACAGGTCCATATTGTGCAGGTCGATGAACGTGTTGCGCCGGCGGGACATGCGGATCGGAACCTGACGCACCTGCGGGAAACCCTTCTCGAATACGCCCCGCTGCGCGAAGAGCAGATATACGCCATGCCGGTGGAAGCACCTGACCTGGCGGCTGCGGCCGCACGCTATGCCCGGACGCTTCGGGAAATCGCGGGAATGCCTATCGTGCTTGACCTGGCACACCTGGGCCTTGGGCCCGACGGGCACACGGCGTCCCTGGTGCCCGGGGATCCGGCGCTGGATGTCACCGACCGCGACGTCGTCGCTACAGCGGTTTACCAGGGACGGCAGCGGATGACCTTGACCTATCCGCTGCTCAATCGTTCGCGGAATATTTTGTGGGTCGTGACGGGAGCTGAAAAAGCTCCCATGCTCAAGCGACTGCTTGACGGCGATGCCGCTATTCCGGCCGGACGCATCCGCCGGGATTCGGCTTTGATCCTGATGGACCGCGCCGCCGCAGGAGAAGGGGCGCAGAAATAATTATGGTGTCGGAAAGACTGCTGGCGCTGGCCGAAACTTATGGGAGGTGTTGAAGATGAACAGGAGACCAATTACATGATTCTGGCCGGAGACATCGGCGGGACCAATGCCCGCCTGGCGATTATCGAAACTGTGGATGGGCGTTTCCGCTTTCTTGCGGAAGAAACCTTCGCGAGTCGTGAAGAGCCGAGTCTTGAAAGCGTTCTTGGAAAATTCTTGATGAATCCCGCCTGGCCCATCACAAAAGCTTGCCTGGGGATTGCCGGTTCTGTCCGGGATGGCCGCTGTGAAGCTACCAATTTGCCATGGGTGATCGATTCACAAGTGGTCGCACGACAGCTCAACATCGCCCGGGTTAAACTGATCAATGACCTGGAGGCCCAGGCATACGGAATTGCGGCGATAGAGACCAAAGACTTTGAAGTCCTCAATCAGGGCAATCATGACGCCCGGGGAAATCAAGCCGTCATCTCTGCCGGCACGGGCCTTGGCGAAGCCGTTCTCTTCTGGGACGGCGGGGAATACAGACCGTTTGCATCGGAGGGGGGGCATGCCGATTTTGCGCCCCGGAATCACCTTGAAATGGAGCTATTGAACTATCTGCTTAAGCGGCATTCACGCGTAAGCGTCGAACGTTTGGTTTCCGGCCAGGGGCTGGCTAACATTTATCAATTTTTTAAGGACAAGGGAGGCGTTAAAGAACCGGCCTGGCTTGCGGATGAGATGCGCCAAAAAGACCCCCCGGCTGTTATTTCGGAGAACGCCCTTAATGGGAAAAGTTCGCTTTGCATGGCCGCCCTCGATCTCTTTGCCGCCCTCTACGGAGCAGAGGCCGGAAATCTGGCGTTAAAGGTCATGGCAACAGGAGGGGTCTATCTCGGCGGCGGAATCGCACCTAAAATCGTCGCGAAGTTAAGGGAACCGGTTTTTATGAACGCTTTTACAGCCAAGGGGCGAATGAAGCCCCTGCTTCAGGCGATGCCGGTTCGGGTGATCCTGAATCCCAAGGTCGCTTTGATCGGTGCGGCCCGTCATGCCATGCAGGAGTGAGGAATCGACAGCGGGATCAAGCTGGTTAAAAAAACGCTGCAGCGCTGTGGACTTCGCGAGAGCTTTCTCCTCCGGTTTGGGGTGTTGTCGATAAAAGGGAACCTGCAAATACGAGAGTTTTACCTTAAATGGGTTTGCCGTATTAAACCCGATGGGATTCCGTGAAACCGAAGATCCATACGGTGTCGCCGTTAAGATTGAAGAACCCTGCATTCCCGCCATGGCGGGACGGGGAATGCGCTTGCTGTTACGGTTCAAGATTGCGTTTGTCAATCGCAACGTTTATGGAATGAAAAAAATACAAGACAACGATACGTTCTTGAATGCAATTTCTTTTTGACTTTCGCCGTATTTTTTAATATTCTATAGACCACTTACTTCGACGTATCCGACTCACATTCATCTCACGAAAATTGTTGTTCTTTCCGCCCTCTCTGCTCTGCCTGCATATCCTTACGGGTCATTTTTTACCACCCTTATTGAAAAAGGAGGTCGCATGGATAAACAACTTAAACTATGCGGGTAACGCCCTGCAGACGCGTCCGAATTCTGCAGGGTGAAGATCGTCCTGGCAAAAACGGGTTTGTTAAAATGGAATTTTAATCAGGAGGTCTCTCAACAAAAGGAGGGAATATGTATAAAAAGATTATGGTTCCATTAGACGGTTCAGAGTTGGCCGAGTGTGTCCTGCCGCAAGTGGAGACCTTTATTTCAGGCTGCCGGGTGAGCACCCTTGTATTTGTCCGGGTAATTGAGTCGGCATCTCTGACGTATAGAGGTGCATATGTGACCAGCAAAGAAGATTTGGAAAAAATCGAAACCAATACAAAGAAGGTCGAGGAGGAGCGGAAAAATAGCGCGGCTGAATATCTGAAGGGAGTGGCGAGTCGACTCAAGCAGGATGGGGTGAAATATCAAACAGAGGTCATTTCCGGAAAAGTGGCTGAAAGCCTTGTGGATTATGTTGAGGCAAACGGTGTCGATTTGATCATCATTGCAACCCATGGACGCTCCGGCGTCAGCCGCTGGGTGCGGGGAAGTATTGCCGATCGTGTCCTGCGGGCATCCCGGGTGCCGGTTCTGATGGTACGGGCGCCCGGAACCATTGGTGAAAGCAGGGTTTAGTTTCTTCTTAATAAGAACGGAGCAAGGCTTCTTGCCCTTGTTCCGTTCTTTATTTGGGGAAGAGACGCAACAATCAGCAAAGGTCTCTATGCTGGGATCATAAAATCTTTACGATACCCCTTGTCTTTGACAAATTTCACAACGAAATTTCGAATATGGACCATTGAATTTTCATCCTTGAAATTTCGTTTTGCCACTGCGTTGGTCTTAAGAATCATCTCGTCCGGATCATCGGGCAGGGTATCCGGCTGTTCATAAATCCAGACAAAGATTTCCTGCAAGTCCTTTTCTGTTTCGCAATCACATTCACAGCAGACAGCGAACTCCCCAACCATAACCACCGGACCGACATCATCCATCCAGTATACCGGTTGGTTGGGAAACAGCTCAGGCGTCAACGGAATCATGGCCATGGTGATTACCTCTTTCATGCAAGATTTAAAAAAAACTTTATCAAGACTGGCCGAAACTTGCAAGAACTTTTAAAGCCGCCAAAGCCGGGTCACCCAAGCCAATCTGTTGATGTCCCACGCTGCTCCTGCCATTAGGAAGGAAAACTGTCAATTGATAGGGTGTCCCCGGATTTAAAGAATATTCAAGTATTGAACAGATATACTCCCCGGCCGGCCCGCTTAATGAGTTTTTCCTTGTTTGCTCTGTAAAGCACATTCCGGATTTGTTTGCCATCACAACCGGTCTTTTGTTTCAGGGCGGCAACGTCAACCCCTTTTTTTGATTGCCTGATGATGGCAAGAATCCGGGCTGTGAGGGTGTCCGCCGGAATTTTCTTTTTAACGGGGGATTTTGGGGCCGGTGTTTTTAGAGGGGGTATGGCGGCCGCCGGTTTTCCGGCTTTTTTAAATCCGGTCTTCTGAGAAGATGTCCGTCCTGTCTTTTTATTTGACCGCTCCTTTTGCCGGGGTGTTTTTTTGGCAGCCGCGGACTTCTTTGGTTGGGTTGGTTTTCGGGAAGCTTTTTCAGAAGTTGTTGCAAAATCAAGATCCACAGGTTCTTCCATATCAATACCGAACAGGCCGGCCAGATCCGGTTCGGCAATCATTCGGGCGCTTGTTTCCCTCGCTTTTTTCAGCAACCGGCGACTCTGGTCTTTAACAGCCTGCTGAATCAGATCATCCATATTGACTTTGCGCAGTTCGAAAAACAGGCCGGGATTTACATCCAGCCGGCTCCCGATTCCATACAGAGTGGCAGCCACGTGTTTGCACATATAAGCCCAGTCCGGGCAACTGCAATTAAATTCAATCTCCTGCGGGGAGGGGAACAGCCCCTGTCCCCGGGCCGTAAATATTTCGCCCAGGGCTTTGGGAAACTTCCCGTCCAACAGCTCCGGCAGGGAATCCAGCTTGCCGGCACAGGCCGCCTCCATCTTTTGCCAGATGTTTTTCGTTATTTCCCTTATCTGGATAATGACCATGTAAGGCTTTACCCTGGTACCCTGCACCAGCGCTTTGACCTGGCCGGGACGGATCTGAAGATCGAGCACGGCGCCATGACGCACATAGCTGCGCCCGCGGCCGATGCGGTTGCTGTAATCCGCATACCGTTCCAGATTGAGATTCCATGATTTCCCCCACCATGTTTTTGCAATCGCCGATCCTTCGATAATAATCGGCTGTAGCTGCGGATTCTTCTTTCTGAGTTTTGCCAAGCTTCCGGCGGCTTTTGCTTTTTTTTCCGCAACTGAGACATACCGTGGATAGCCCCAATATCTCATCGTTCACCTTTCAATTTATCATAAAGAGAGTTTAAACAGATCCAGCAATTCATCATTTTTCATTTCGGTTATCCAGGACTCTCCGCCGGCGGCAATGATATCCTGCGTCAGGCGGGCTTTTTCTTCCAGCATCATATCAATGCGCTCTTCAATCGTTCCCCTGGTCAGAAACTTGTGAACCACCACATTCTTTTTCTGCCCGATTCTAAAAGCCCGGTCGGTGGCCTGATTTTCAACCGCTGGATTCCACCAGCGGTCAAAATGAACGACATGATTGGCTTCCGTCAAATTCAATCCAACCCCGCCGGCCTTTAGAGACAGCACCATGAACGGAACATAGGCCGGACTTTGAAACTGTTCAATGATTTTTTTTCTTTTATCAACCGGGACGCTTCCGTGCAATATCAAACCGCTGCATTTAAAAATACCTTCCATAAATTCGGCCAGCGGTTGGGTAATTTCTTTAAATTGGGTAAATACCAGAACTTTTTCTCTTTTTTCATAGATGGTTTCACAGATTTCCCTGAGTCTTGAAAACTTTCCGCTCTCTTTTTCATCAAATCCGCCGGTTCCCAGATATTGATCCGGATGATTGCAAAGCTGTTTGAATTTCATCAGGGATGCCAGAATGACTCCCCTGCGCTGAATACCGTCGGTGCGGGCAATCACTTCTTTTATCTCGCCGGTTAAGTTTTTGTACAGCAGGATCTGTTTATGGCTCAAGGAAGCATAGGTTTTCATTTCAATCTTGTCCGGCAAATCGGATATGATCGACTTATCGGTTTTCAGCCGTCTTAAGATATAAGGTCGAATCAGCTTGCGCAGTCCGGCATACCCGGTCGGATCAGCGCTTAAATCTTTTGAAAACTGCTTGAATTCTGAGCTGTTTCCCAAAAGCCCGGGATTTAAAAAATCAAACAGGGACCACAGGTCCGACAGTCGGTTTTCAATGGGGGTTCCGGTCATGATGATGCGGTTGCGGCCGGCGAGCTTTTTGACGGCTTTCGTCTGCTTGGTTCCCGGGTTTTTGATGGCCTGGGCTTCGTCTAAAATGATGTAATTCCATGAATGGGCTTGCAGACGGCTGTATTTTTGAACCAGACCATAGGTTGTGATGATCAGATCAAAGGCATTCAGCGGCTGCAAGTCTATCGGCGCGGCGCCTGCCCCTGAATTTGCTCCGGGATGAGCCACAAGATACTTCAGGTCAGGCGCAAAACGTTCGATTTCATTGACCCAGTTGGAAATGAGCGAAGCCGGAACGACCAGCAGATTGGCCTGGGGAGGAGGCGTTGATTTTTTCAACCCGAACTTTAAGATATGTAAAAAAGCGAGGACCTGTACGGTCTTGCCCAGCCCCATATCGTCGGCCAGGCAGGCGCCAAAGCAAAGGGAGTGTAAAAAAAGCAGCCAGTCCACTCCTTTCTGCTGATATTTCCTGAGGGTGGCCCTAAACGCCCGTCCAGGTTTCAGCGAGGCAATCAGATCGGGGTTGAGCAATTTTTTTATGACGGATTCAAGCCATTTTCCATTCGAAACGCTGCAGTTTATTTCAGCAGCCGGCATATCGAGCAGCTTTTCCGGTTTCAGTTGCAGGCGCAAGGCATCCTGCAAACTCAGGCCCTGTTCCGTCATCATTTTTTTTGCTCGTTCGTAGGCCGCCAGGGTCTGTTGCAGTTTTTCAGGATCTACCGCCACCCACCTGTTTTTTATGAATGCGAGTCCTTCCGACTCCTGCAGGAGCTGCATGGCCTCTTCCTCTGAAATTTCACTATCCCCAAGAACCAGCCGTACATCGAAATTCAACAACGCATCCATACCGATAAAAGACGGCATCTTGTTGCCGACATTGATAGTTAATCCGATCTTTGACGGCGCGCCTTTCCACCAGTTTGGAATGCGACATAAAATACCACAGGCTTCGTAGGCCGAAACCTCCTTTAAAAATGAAAAAGCCTCGGCGGCTGACCAAGCCAGAGGGTGAAACAGTTCTCCGCTGTTGAGAAGACCGGTTAAAAAGGCGCTTTGTCCAGCCGCCGAATGAACGGTTGCCAGCAGTTCCAGCAATTTGCCTTTTTCATTTTCATATTCTTTTAAAGCATATTTAAGCGGCAGGTGTTTTGATTTCCCCTGGTTATTCAGGCGGGTTGAATAGGTGGCCAGAAAGGCAAAAGGGCGGTTTTCATCTTTATTTTCCACCAGATGAAAAAATACCCGGCCTACCAGATGCACATCCGGGCTGTAGGTGCGGATAAATTCTGCAACACGGCCCTTAAAGGATTTAATCGCCTGGGCAAAGGCCGCGTTCAGTTCTGACCATATCGTTTCAAGCAAGTCTGCGTTGATGTATTCGGCGCCCGTCATCAGGGGCGCGCTGTCGGAGAATTTATTAAACAAACCGTCGGCAGCAACGATGGTTGCTCTATGGCGAAGCGTCTCCAATTCAGGCGTTCGGCTGAGTTCCCGGACAAACTGCCCGGCGAAATTTTGCCAGTATTCAAGGGAAGGCGTCAGCTGGATCTGTTTATCACAGAAACCTAAATATAGAAGGCCGGCACCGGTACCGATCATAAATCTTTTGAAAATTTCTTCTTGAAGCAAGCGGCTGCTTTTATTGAGCGGTTGCGCGGTTTCAATCCATTCCGTCTGAAGTGCACCGCTTGGCATCACCACAATATTCAGTTCTCGGTTCATAATTGGAACAGCTCTTTTCTCATGCCCAGGCATATTCAAATGCCCTGTTATCATTCTTTTTTTCTATACCCTTGCATGTTTTTTATGCACCTTTAAGGTTAAGCACATGCATACAATTGAATTGATTATTTTACAATGAAATCGTCGCCTGGAAGTTTGATGGCAAGAGCTCTTGTGGCGTAATTGGTTTTTCAGACATATCCACTGTTTTGAAAACAGCTAATATCCTGAGGGTTTGCCAGTATATCTGGAACGATCATTTTAAATGAGATAACTGATCCATTTAAAATTGTTTTTTCTTGACGATAAATGATCCCATCAGTATATTCAGTTCACTCAAACACACATTATGGTATTCCAAGGTCGCAAGACTTTATTTCATCAGTTATTTCGGCCTGAAATCCGTTTTTATCCTCATCAGTATGAATGGGATATGTATTGAATGCCGGATGATACGAACACTTCTGGGATCAGAGACAACTACCTCCATGGTTCTGCAGGAGATTTTGTCTCAGGCTCTATTGCCCCAGGGGTAAAATTATCGTTTGTTTCAGCCTATTTTACGATCCATGCCTTTGACGCCTTGCGTAACGAGTTGGAGACCATCCAATCCCTTCGTTTCCTGTTTGGTGAACCCCGGTTTGTACGCAACCTTGACCGTGAGAACAAACAGTCGCGTCGGTACAACCTTACAGAACAGGGGCTATTCCTGGGCAACCAGCTGTTTCAGCGCCGGTTGGCAAAAGATTGCGCCGACTGGATTCGCCGCAAAGTTGAAATCCGCTCAATAACCCGCACCTCATTTCTGCATGGAAAACTTTATCACGTCCAAGATGGGAAAGTCGCCCATGCTCTGGTCGGCAGTTCCAACTTTACCGTTCCCGGTTTAGGCCTTAACCCGAACGGCGGCAATATAGAACTTAATCTCGTCGTAGCTGACGACCGTGACCGCAATGCACTTCTAACGTGGTTTGATAGTTTATGGAACAATACCGAAATTGTTGAGGATGTCAAAGAAACCGTATTAAAGGAACTGTCCCGGCTTTACGATAACCAATCCCCTCAATTTATCTACTATCTGACGCTTTTTAACATTTTCAGGGAGTTTATAGAAGGCACCCGTGATATTGACGAGTCTCTGCGACAAACGGCGATCCCGGATACCCATATCTGGCAAACTCTCTTCTCCTTTCAGAAGGACGGAGCAAAAGCGGCAATCAATAAAATTCTTGCCTATAACGGCTGTATCCTTGCAGATAGCGTAGGTCTCGGAAAAACCTTCACCGCCCTTGCAGTTATCAAGTTTTTTGAACTTCGTAATGAACGTGTTCTGGTGCTATGTCCGAAAAAGTTGCGCCGCAACTGGACAGTGTATCGTTCCAACAGCTCTCTCAACCCGTTCCTTGCGGATCGGTTCCGTTATGACGTGCTTTCCCACACGGATCTTTCCCGTGATAGGGGAGATGTTGATGGAATTGATCTTGGCACATTGAACTGGGGAAATTACGATCTGGTTGTCATTGATGAATCCCACAATTTCCGCAACAACGCCTTGGCCCGCCAGCGTCCCGGCGAACAGCCGCGACAAAGTCGATACGAGCGGTTGATGAAGGACATAATTACATCCGGCGTCCGCACAAAGGTTCTCCTGCTGTCTGCCACACCCGTAAACAATCAGCTTGCCGACCTTCGCAACCAGATATCCTTTATAGCGGGCGGCGACGTGGCCAGAGATGACCGGGCCGACACGGCTTTTACCGAATCCCTTGGCATCGAGTCCATACGGGAAACAAGCCGAAAGGCTCAAACACAATTTACTAATTGGGCCAAAAAACCGGCAAGAGAGCGTAAGACCCGCGATCTGCTTTCTGCCTTGGGCGGCGATTTTTTCAAACTTCTCGACGGTCTCAGCATTGCCCGCTCCCGCAGTCAGATTGCCAGTTACTATAAGGAAGAGATGACGCGACTTGGAGGATTCCCCAAGCGGACTGTTCCGCGCTCACTGCATCCTCCGATAGACCTGCAACAGCGCTTTCTGTCGTTCGAACAGCTAAATTCGGAGATCAGCGCCCTCAATCTGGCTCTTTATCATCCCACGGCTAAACTGAGGGAAGATCTTCCTGAAGCGATACGAACCATGTACCTTGACACGATTTTGGGCGCATTCACTCAAGAAGGCCGCGAACGAATTTTGATCGCCATGATGAAGGTCAATTTTCTCAAGCGCCTTGAAAGTTCGGTGGATTCCTTCCGCTTGACCCTGCAGCGAACCATCGACAAAATTGACCGCCTCGAAGAGCGAATTTTCGCCTTTGAAAAACATATCGATGAAAATCCGGAAGTAGACTATGACGCTTTGACTCCGGATCAGTTCGAAGATCCTGATTTTGACAACGAAGAGTTCACCATCGGCGGTAAGCGACGCATTCATCTGGGGCATCTCAAACTGCCTGAGTGGTTAAAAGAGGTTCGACAGGACCGGGTCCAGCTCCAGTTTCTTCTGGAAAAGACCGCAGCTGTAAAACCTGACCGGGACGGCAAGCTGGCGGAACTGCGCACGCTCATCGAAAGGAAGGTGAAAGAACCTACGGGTAATCGCGATGGAAAGACCAACCGCAAGGCACTGGTCTTTACCGCCTTTGCTGATACCGCTCATTACCTTTATGACCAACTGGCAATGTGGGCGCAAGAACGACTCGGTATCCACACGGCGCTTATCGTCGGCGACGGCAGTAATCACACTTCGCTGGGAAATGCCGACTACGATGACATCCTGACCAATTTTTCGCCATTATCCAAATCACGGGCGGCCCAACCCCGATTTCCTCAGACAGAGGAGATCGATCTTCTCATTGCCACAGACTGCATCTCCGAAGGCCAGAATCTCCAAGATTGCGACCTGCTTATAAATTTCGACATCCACTGGAATCCTGTCAGGATTATTCAGCGTTTCGGCCGTATAGACCGGATCGGTTCACGAAACCATGAGGTCCATCTGGTCAATTTCTGGCCTGTTGCCGATCTTGACCGATATTTAAACGTCAAACATCGTGTGGAGGCCCGTATGGCGCTGGTTGACCTGGCTGCCACCCAGACGGACAATCTGCTAAATCCCGGCCAGCTTGAGGAGTTGATCAAAGAAGACCTTTTGTTCAGAGACCGGCAATTGAAACGGCTTAAAAACGAAGTTCTTGACCTGGAAGATTTTGACGACGCCGTTTCGCTTACCGATTTTTCTCTCGACGAATTCCGTCTTGACCTGCTTCAATTTTTAGAATCGCGCCGGGCTGAGCTGGAAGAGGCCGGTACGGGCCTCTATGCCGTTGTTCCTCCGAGAACGGATATTCCCGCCTGCCGTCCGGGAGTCATATTCTGCTTGCGTCATGGCAAGGACGGAGGCATCCAGTCATATCCGGGCGAAAGTGCGCCGCGCCCCTCGGATTCCGCTCATATTAATCCGCTTGCTCCTCATTATCTGGTTTATGTCCATGATGACGGAACGGTTCGTTTTTCCTTTGCACAACCCAAAGAGTCACTCCTCCTGCTGCGCGGCATTGCCGCCGGAGAGACGGTCCCTTTAATTCAGTTGTGCGACCGATTTGACGCCGAC
>JARGFK010000066.1 GCA_029211065.1 Desulfobacterales bacterium | reverse complement strand
CATGCGGGTTTTCTGCATGTAGAAATTTTCCGTCAAGGTGTCCGCGGTCATTAAAATTTTCAAGTCCTCGCCAACATATTTCGCGCTGACTTCAGCCTTGATATCGGTGCAGTCTTTTCCGCTGGTACATTGTTTTTCAGAGCAGGGGGCGCATTTCATTTTTTATCCTCTCCATTTAATGAGTCAGGGAACAGGTCGTTGGTATTGATCAAGCGGATTCATATACGCAGCACAATTTTCGTTAAGGGTTCAACAGCGCTAATCAATGTTGCCGCGGCCGTGGAAAGCCCGGGAAGGCAGATACCCATGCCAGATGATTTCGCTGTTTTCCAGGTACCGGCAGGCGGTCTGGTCCGGGGGGCGGTAAACCAGTCGGAATTGTTCGGACCACTCCAGCCGGCCGATTTCCTTCACGGTTTGATCGTCATTAACCAGCCATCTGGGATCGGAAAGGTCTATGTCCATTGTTTTTTCCTGCTGGGACTGCAGGACAATGACATGGTTGTCGCCGGGGAGAAGCGATTCGCACGGGTTGCCGGCCGGAGTATAGTGTTTTTTTGCCCAGGGGACCGGTTCAAGGTTAAGGGCGCATGCATTTGGCAGATCGACGATCGCCAGGGGTGCGTCCGAGGTGTTTGCCAACGTCAATCTGATGGCGGCGCTGCCGGGAGTGTCAGCGGTCCGGGGATTCTGGGCAGGGCGTCTGAGAACCTGCAGGCCGATGCCCAGCGGGCTCCAGCGATACCCTTTGATAACGGCCTTTCCGCCTGAGCTGACGGCGATTTCCATTTCAAGGGGCACCTGGACCTGGCTGCGCCCCCCGCGTCGGTTTTCAATCTTTTTGCCTTTTCCCTGCTGGACGAAATAAGCTTCGATGCCGTAATCGATCCATGCCGGCGAACCGGTCCTCATGGCAGCGTGATGGTAACGGCTGCGCCCTTTGATGAACAGGCCGTCGGGCGGCTTTTCCAGGCTGACACCGGCCGGTTCAAACAGTCCGTTGGGGCCTTCAATCAGTTTTACGAAAAGCGGGGTTCCTTTTGGCAGCTCTTTAAGACCTTTTGTCGCAGCGGGCTTATCCAGCGCGATTCGGGAAATTTCGTAGTTTAAGCGGACGTAGTCGCCTCTGAAGATATCGCGCGGATCAATCGGCGCTGTTCGCAGATGGACAATGGCGCCGGCTCGCAGAATGGTTTCGCGTTCACCGGCCATAAAGGCAAGTACCAGAAACTGAGAAAGAATCGCCAGCAGAATGAATGTTTTTCTCATGTTGTTTTTCCTGGAGCTGTTTTTTTTGTTCTGGAAAAATACAGGCCCACAGCGAACAAAGCGGCGCCGGTTAGAAAAAATACGAGGGATCTGGCCAGCAGGCTGGTAAAAAGGTCCGTGTATCGCGTAGCGGCAATAACGGCAAAAAGCAGGCAGCCGGTTGCGGTTAATTTAAGATTTGAGGACTTGCAGCCGGAAACGATCATCATGAGACAGTGAAAAAGAAAAAGGAGATTGAAGATGGCGGCGCCGACCCACCCCCGCAATTCCAGCAGCCCCAGGGTATTGAGTAAAATGACCAGCAGCGTCGCCATTGTGCCGTAGTCATCCGGGCGAAAGGGGATACGGGTCGGCTTCTTGGGCCATGCGATCCGGACGGCCAATATCCAGAGCGCCACAGCCGCAAATGCAAAGCTGAAGAAATAGATACTGTCCGGGATCTTGTCGAAATGAACGCTGAACCCCCCCCGGCCGCGGTGGTGAAAGCTTAGGGCGAACAATACCGACAGATAGACGGTGGAACCGATGAACCTGAATATGGGGCCGCTTTCAGGAAAATGCGCATGAGCGCGAACGATCAGACCCATCGCCATCAGGCTTGCGGCGCTGAAAAAGACAACCAGAACGACCAGGTCGCTTCCCATCTTGGAAACGGAAAAGGCAAGGGTCAAGAGAAACGCGCACACCGTCGTGGCCAGCAGCACCCTTGAACGATTAAGCCAGGCAAGGGGCGACAGACCGGCTAAAATCAGAAAAGGTGAAAGCGGCTGCGGGCTTTTAAAATCAAATACTTCAAAGCCGTTCCACAAGAGCAGGAGGATGGCGGCCACGATCCCCTGGGCGGTTGAGGGCAGTGCCCAGGCCAGCGCCAGCGCCCCCAGCCCCCAGATTAAAAAGGCGTTGGGATAATGCTCCTGGATATGGTAGATCTGCGCGACCAGCCAGATGCCGGCGCCGAACAGCATGGTTCCCAACAGGTAGAGCCCTTCCCCGGTCACGCGATATTTGCCTTCGGGACGATGGAGCCGGCCGGCGGAGAAATGAACGGCGGCCAGTGCCAGGAAGATCAGCGCCAGTTTTGCAAATTTGGGCATTTTTTCCCAGTTATAGGCAAACATTAAAATGACGCCGAGTCCGAAAAGGATCGCACCAATGCTGAAAAAGATGATCCGGCTCCAACGGGTCTCTTCACCGGAAGCCGGATATCGGCTTTTGATGATTTCGCCTTGTTCGAAGGCGACAATCCCTTCCCCCACCCAGTTGTCGATTTCATTAAAGAGCCAGTTAATCTGTTTTTTCATGTTGGACTGCTCAACTTTCATTCTGAAAATGGAAACATGGTTCTTTGATCCGGGGTCGTATCTTTACTTGCAGTAAACGCGGTCTTATGGATTTAGTTATTATCAATATCATGATATCATTGTTTCAATCAAATTTTTTCTTGCCGGCGGCGGCGTCCGGCTGTAATCATTTGGAAGACTGGCACCAGGCCCTATGCTGGGGACGGCAGGCCCTGGATGCCGATCCGGAAAATTACCGCCATCAGCAGTTGCTGAAAGAAATCGCTGAAAAGGCGAATGAATAAAGTTATGGTAAAAATACAAATTCCAATAAAGCAAAACATCTCCGGGTCGAATAGTTATTTTAGGTTAATTGGCAGGTATGGCCCCGTTCGCCTCGAAACTTTGAAGACGCTTTTCGGTCAAGGGATGGGTGGAGAGGTAGTTCATCCATTTTTTTTCTGAATCGCCTGATGGATCGGCCCGTTTTCTGTCGATGCGGCGCATCAGCCCGGCAAAGTGTATCGGTGCGATTTTATGGGAACGCAGGTAGCCCAGGGCATATTGGTCCGCCTCGGTTTCAAACCCGCGGGAATAGGCCAGTTGGGTCAGCAGCACCGGCAGGCCCAGAAAAAGCTCCGACGATCCGGAAACATCACCGGTGATTGCCAGAAGCGCAAAACCCAGCAGAGAATCCTGTACCATGGTGCGCATGCCATGGCGGTGGACCACATGCCCGATTTCATGCACCAGTACCGCCAGCAATTCATCATCATCCGTTGCCAGCCCGACCATTTCATCGGTAAGTATAATCGTTCCGTCGGGAAGTGCAAAGGCATTCGGGCCGATTTTGCCGCCTTTACGGAACTGAATGGTGAGCTTGTCATCCGGATGGTTTGTTATGGCCGACTGAAAGTGCGTCAGCAGGCGGGCTTGCTCGATAGCCTCCAGTTGCGAGGGGGCTAAAAGGGATCTATCCAAAAATTCAAGGGTCTGATTGCCGGCCACTTTGAAGACTGACGGCGGTAGGCGAAAGGCAATTATTTTGGCCAGAAACGGAACCCCGTAGCGGATGCCTCCCCACAGGAACAGAAGCATGATCAACAGCGCGGTCAACACATAAGGCCAGCGGCTTTCCAGCCGATGAATCAGTGATAATCCGGACGATCGTTTGAAATGGGCGTTCAGGCGGTCGACGGCTTCGTTGTCGTCGGTTTCGAATTTTTCTCCGTTTGGAAAGTATAGATAGCGGGGGGTATCGGCCAGACGCCCAGAGGTATCAATGCGCAAGCGCGGCAGAGAGAGAAGCAGCGCGCCGGTTTCAAGCTGCTCCACACGGACCGCGCCGCTGTCATATATCCGGCATATGGCCGGGGTTTGCGCCGACGTGCGGCCATCGTACCATCTTCCCGCAATGGAAATCATAGGCCGAAGTCCATGTCAAAAAAATCGCTGACTTCGCCGGCGAAAGCACTGACCTGCTTTTCTTCACCGGCAATGAAGCTTTCAAGCTCTCCAGCGGCAACCAGCGTCATATTTTCCAGTTTATAACGGTACGCCCGGACCTTTGCCCAGGGATAAAAAAGGCCCAGGGTCAAAGCAGTGGCCACTGAGTTGGCGGCAACGATAACGATCAGGCCCCGCACTTTCAGGTTTGCGCTGAAGCGATGGCCCGCCAGCCGGCCGGAGTTAAAGAGCAGGTTGGTGGTTTGTACCGAAAAGTAACTAAAAAGATAAAGGTATAAAACCAGGCCCAGCAATGGGACGATGGGCACGAACACAAAGGCCGAGCCGACAATCGCAACAATGCCGAGCAAAATCGGCAGCAGTGCCTTGAGATAAAGCCCGTAATAATCCTTGGAAGTTGCACTGAAACTGAATCGGGTGCTGCCATAGGAACTGTTTTCAACAATAAACTTCTTCTGGCGGTAATAAGCGGCCGGAAAAAGAAGACCGAGGGTTAAGAAGGACAGGGCCGGCCATAAGATGAAAACCAAGGCGGCGTCTTTGACGCTGCCGCTGAACCCGAAACGGATATTTCTGAAAGAACTGTTGCGGGCATTAAAAGACAGGGAGCGAACCACGATCCAGGGCAGGACAAAAACGAAAACCAGACTGAAGACCGGGCCGGCAATCGGGATCAGTTGGGATACCGTGGAAGTGATCAGTACCATGATGACGATAATCACGCGGCCTTTTAGAATTTTAAGCGGCTTGGCAAGATACTCAAAGCTGGCGCCTTCCAGCCGCGTGCTGCCGTAAAAGTACTGTTTTCTCCTGACCTTGGCCCAGGCTGAATAAATGCCCAGCGTCAGAATGGACAGAATAATATTGACGATCCAGATTTTAAAGTAAGCGGATCCGCTTCCCCGAAATTCAAAGGGTATTTTCGAGGTTGCTTTTACCGGCAGGGGTGCCGCCGGGACCGGTTCTGCGGTTTCAGCCGGCTGGCCGCTCGCGGGGGGTATTCTTCCTGATTTCGGCAGATTAAGTTCACGACGATCCGAAGCCTGGACAGGGTCGGTCTTTTCAGGCAAGATGGCCGGTCCGCTTTTGGATAGGACAATATCCAAGCCGGCCCGTTTTAAGGCTGTACCGATTTTGCGGGCGGTGGCCTCATCGGTATCTTTCTTTAAAACCATCCGGCCGCTTTTCAGGATCTTTTCAGCCTTTTCCCCGCTGAGAGCGAAAGTCGTGATGAGTTTTGATTTTGCCGTTGCAACATCAAATCCCGGCAGTATTTTCCCCCGATAGATAACGTTGTATCGCGGCGCTGTCATGGCTGCCTCCATGTTCTCGTTTGAGAACTATGCAAAACTCCCCCTTTTGTTCAATTTCGACGCCTGCCCCGTTGAATGCGAAGCGTATTTGTTTAGGTGTTTAAAATTCCAGTTGGCCGGTGGCGTCTACGGAAAACGTCTTGCTACCCCTTGAATGGCTGGCAGTGATCATCAGGGTGATGGCATTTCCTGAAATGGTCAGCGTTACGCCGTCCGAGTTCCTGAAGCCGTAACTATCAAGCTCGGTTACATCTGAAAATGTTTTATTCGGATAATCAGTGAAATACGCCCGGGCCGCATCATATAAATTTTTAGAGTCGGATGTTGCCAAGGCATCATATCCTTTTCTTCAAAAAGTTCTAAGTGCACAAAATCACCCGGCAGCCTAAAACCCAAAGCTGCGCTGCTTATCGACGTCCAGCCTTCCTTAACATTTCACTTCCGAACCGCATCATTTTTCCGACAGGGATCGCATGGTGACCTCGTGGGGGACCAGTTCAAGGCCGGAATAGGTGCAGACTTCACGACAGGCACTGCAAAGCATGCACTTGGCGGCATCGAGTTCGGGGGTATCACTTCCTTTGGACAAAGCCCCTGAAGGGCAGATGTCGACACAGGCGCTGCAGCCCTGGCGGTGCTGGCATACTTGCGCGGAAATGGACGGCCGGTAGGCTACCCGCTGCCGGTAAAAATCGATGGACGTCCGCCCGCTGCCCACGCCCGCTTTGTAACTGTAGCTCGATTCGGGCGGCGTCGGCCGATGATATTCCGCAATGACGTCCGCACGGCCGATGACGCTGATACGGTCCATCTCCGTTTCCCCCAGCGACAGGTCCCGGGCCAGGCATAGATAGGGAACGTCCTCCAGGTTAAACCCGACGATGTGGGCTTCGACCCGGTCCAAAGCCGCGGCATCATCCGAGGCCAAGACCTTGTTGACCCATCGGGTTTCAGGCGATGCCGGGCCGTAGCCTTCCATGGCTAAAATGGCGTCCATGATCACAAGATCAGGCGGCCGCAGCCGGAACATTTCAATCACGATTTCAGCAAATTTTTCGGGCTTGACGCAGTGATAGTGATACCAGGCTTTTTGCCCGCCGGTCAGCAAACCGTAATTGTTTTTAATGGCGCCGCTGATCATGGTCAGGCCGTGGGTTTTCATCTTGGGGACGGATATGTAAACGTCCGCATCCAGGACATCTTTGAGGACGGCCACCTTGCGTTTAAAGGGTTTATCCAGTTCGACCACCGTCAGGTTCTGGTTGAAATTGCGATAATAGGGCCCGGCGGCTTCTTTCAGCCGGGAATTGCGGAAAACGTACTCCGAATTTCCATAGGATTCGGTTCCCACTGAATCGCCGACCGTGATTGCTGCGGGGTTGAGTGTTTCCAGCTTTGCAATGACGGCCTGCAGCAGCCGGTAGTGGGTCACCATGGCGTGCCGGTCCGGGTCGCAGGCCTTCAGGGCGTTCATTTTGACCGCGACCCTTTTGCCGCGGACATCCACCGGAAAAATCGCAAAAGCCTGTTCGACGGCTTCCCGGCAGTTTTCATAGGTACTGTCCATTACCAGAACTTTACTCATTTGTTTTACCTCATCATTTGGTTGGTGTGAATCACCGGGCATCGTCTGTTTTGTTAGCCGATAAGGTTTAAAAACCAGGCGGCATTTTCAGTTGACTTTATAAATTGCAGAAACGGCATCTTTAAACCAGAGCGGCCGTTCGAGCACAACATATAGGAGGAAGACACCCAGGATCGGAATCGGGATGACCACATCCACGGCGCTGAGCACAGCCAGCAGGCAGAGATACTTCGTCTTGATATTCATACCATGAAACCTTTTGAAAACCCGAATTTTGTATCATCATTGAGATGATGCTATTTTTACTACTTCATACAGATCGATTCAGCCAAAAATTTTAGTCTTTCCCATATCAAAGCCGCCCGCATCATTCAAGGTCATTTTGGTATGAATCCGTAAGAGCGGTCATTGACACCCGGCCGGTGTTGATTACTTTAAAAGATAAGATTGGAGAACCCTGCAGCCCCGCCCCGGCGGGACGGGGAATGCACTCGCTGTTGCGGGTCGAAAACCTTAGTTCAAGGATCGGAACCTGTCCATTAACCCAGGGAGTCAGGCATGAAAACAAACATAAAAAAATTAACCGGAATCGTCGCGATAATCGCTATTCTGGCCGCACCGGTTCTGGCGGGGGAATATCGGCTCCTGCGGCCGGCCGAACTCAAAAATATGCTGAAGAACAAGGACTTTTTTCTGCTGGACGTCCACGTGCCGGAGCTGTCCCATATTCCCGGCACGGATGCATTTATTGATTACCGTAAAATCAGACAGAACAGTCGGCAGCTTCCGTCCGAAAAGAATACCAGAATAGTCGTTTATTGCCTGGGAGGCGGGATGAGCTTTACGGCCGCCCGGGAGTTGGTGGAAATGGGATATACCCATGTCTATGATCTGGCGGGCGGTACCCTTGCCTACCATCGGCTGCCGGATTAAATCCGGCAATGACAGCAGCTGCCTTTGTACTTGATTTCTACTCATCTGTTTTCCCCAAAAGAAATATTGGCAATTATCATATAGGGTTGCGTTTTTTTAGGATGCAGGCTATAGTGACCCGATTTTTAAAAAATCAATAGCCCTTATAGAATTCGATTCATTAAAGGCGCTGTGGAGACGTTCAGCAGGAAAACGCAATGAGGCTTCGACGGTTACCCCATAAGTTCGTGGCGCTGACGCTAATTGTCGTGTTTGCCGGGGGGTGCATGCCCTCGAAAAAGCTGACGGTTATGTCAACGGCCGCTTTGCTTGAAGACATCACGCGGGCCTCTGCCAAACAGTCCGATCTTCGGGTTATCCGCGAAGGGATGCCGGCTTATCTCCTTTTAATGGACGGTATGGTGGAAGCCTGGCCGGATAATGAGGCCATTTTGCTGGGCGCAGCCCAGGGCTATAGCTCGTTCAGCTCAGCCTTTATTGCCGATGTCGACAAAGATTATGCCGTCGCCTTGACCGCCAAGGCAAAACAATACGCACTCAGTGCACTGGAGCTGCGTGGTTTTAAAAATCTGCGTTCAAAGTCAATGGATGATTTTAAAACCGGCCTTGGGGATATGGATAAAAAGGACCTACCGTATCTTTTCTGGGGTGCTTCCTGCTGGGGCAATTGGATCGCTTTAAATTTGGATTCCATGGCGGCCCTGGCCGAACTACCCAGGGTGGAGGCCATGATGCGGCGAACCCTGGCACTGGATGCCGGGTTTTATTACGGCGGTCCTCATCTTTTCATGGGCATCTGGTATGCGTCGCAACCCAGCATGGCCGGTGGGAACCTGGACCTGTCCCGGGAGCATTTTTTAAAAGCCCGTGAATTCGGAAAGGGTCAATTCCTCATGGCCGACGTGTATTTTGCCCAATACTTTGCCCGCAAGGCGTTTGATCGGGAGCTTTTTACAGCCACCTTAAAAAAAGTCCTGGAGACCCCGGCCGATACTATACCGGACTTGACATTGCTCAACACCGTCGCCCGGCGCAAGGCCAAAGAAATGCTGGAGCGGGTTGACGATTATTTTTGACTGGAGCAGCGCAGATGATCATATCCCGAAAGTTGATGTGGATGGGGGTTATTTTTGGAGCGCTGTTCTGTATGGTGCTGCCATTAAACAGTACGGCCGGGACAGTACAAGTTAAAATTGCCACGCTGGCCCCCGAAGGCAGTCCCTGGCTGAAGACATTTAACCTGGTGAATGCCGAACTGAAAAAAAAGACAAACAACCAGGTACAGCTTAAAATATATCCCGGCGGCGTACTGGGCGATGAAAGGGATATGCTTCGTAAAATGTATATCGAGCAGATTCACGGAGCGGTCCTGACGTCTTCCACTCTTTCCCTGATTTTTCCCGAAATCAAGGTTTTCCAGGCGCCTTTTATGTTTCAGACCAGCGATGAGGTCGATCATGTTCTGAAAAAAATGGACCTCTTCTTCCGCAAGGGATTTAACGAAAAAGGATTTCGGATTATGGGCTGGTCCGAGGGGGGCTTTGTGCGGCTGATGTCGGTCACGCCGGTGGACACCCTCGAAAAAATTAAAAAAGTTAAGGTGTGGATTTGGGAGGATGCGCCCATGGCCCGGGCGATTTTCGATGAAGCCGGGGTTTCGGCCATCCCGCTTTCGGTGCCGGATGTGCTGGTGGGGCTGCAAACCGGGCTGGTGGACATCGTCTATGCGCCGCCTTCGGGCGCCATCGCCCTGCAGTGGTTCACCAAAACCAAATTCATAAACGATGTTCCCCTGATATACCTGATGGGCGGGATTGTGATCAAGAACAGCTTCATGAAAAAACTCAGTCCGGTACAGCAGGATCTGCTGGAAGAAAGCTTCAGCCGTCACATGGACGGCCTCCAGGCGATGGTCCGCCGGCAGAACGAGGATGCCATGAAGGTGATGACGGATTACGGGGTTAAAACCCTTACGGTTTCAGATGATGAAGTTGAAAAGTTCAAGGATCTGGCGGCTAAAGCGCTTCAAAAGATGTGCGGGAGCGATTTTTCCCAGCAAACCCTGAATGAGTTGAAAGAACACCTGGCGGTGTACCGCAAGACAATAAAACCATGAATCGATGGCATCGTTTCGACAATTTTATCTCCCGGCTGGAGCACATCCTGATCACCGTGCTCCTCAGTACCATGATTTTAACGGCTTTTTTACAGATCGTCCTTCGCAATTTTTTCAGCACCGGTCTGGCCTGGGGTGATCCGCTGGTCCGATACCTGGTGATCTGGGTCGGATTTATCGGCGCGGCCATTGCCACCAAAGAAGGCAAGCACATTACGATTGAAATTGTATCTTACTGGCTGTCGGGTCAGGCCAACCGCTATGTTCAGTCGGTTTCCCATCTTTTTTCAGCCCTGATCTGCGGGCTGCTGACCTGGGCTGCATTGAAATTTGTGCGGGTGGAAGCCCTGATGGGCGGGCCGGCTATTTTCGATCTTCCGGCCTGGGCGCCCCTGGTCATCATTCCGGTTGCCTTCGCCATTATGGCCCTGAGGTTTGGACTTCAGTTCGGCATCGAACTCTTTACTGTTTTTAATTCCCCTTCTAAACACGATCAGAATCTTGGGACATGACGCTGACGCTGGCTGTATTCATCACCATTGTTCTGCTGTTGATCGGGGCGCCGATTTTTGTCGTTATCTGCGGCCTGACCCTCTATCTGTTTTTTTCCAGCCAGATCGACACCTCGGCCATCATCGTTGAGATATATCGCCTGGCGACAACGCCGGTGCTGGTGGCCATCCCGCTCTTTACCTTCACGGGGTATCTGCTTTCGGAAAGCGGCGCGCCGCGGCGGCTGATACGGCTATCCAACGCCATACTGGGGTGGATGCCGGGGGGGCTTTCGGTCATTGCCCTGAGTACCTGCGCCATATTTACGGCACTGACCGGCGCCACCGGTTTGACCATCATCGCTTTGGGCGGCATCCTGCTGCCGGCCATGATGCGGGCGCGTTATCCGGAACCGTTCTCGCTGGGGCTGATTACGACTTCCGGTACGCTGGGACTTCTGTTCCCTCCCAGCCTGCCCCTTATTATTTACGCCGTTGTCGCCAAGGTGCGCATCGACCACCTGTTTATCGCCGGGATTCTGCCCGGGGTCCTGCTGGTGGGGCTGCTTTCGACTTTCAGCATTTATATATCGGTAAGGTCGGATGTGCCGCGGTCACGGTTCCAGCTCAACGAAGTATTTGGGGCGCTGAAAGACACCATCTGGGAACTGCCCCTTCCTTTAGTGGTTTTAGGCGGGATTTACAGCGGATTTTTTGCCGTCAGCGAGGCTGCCGCCATCTCGGCCGTTTATGTGCTTCTGGTGGAAGTGGTCATTTATCGCGACATAAAATTCAGCGCCCTGCCGGTGGTCATGCGGCAAAGCATGGTCCTGGTGGGCGGGATCCTGATTATCCTGGGAGCGGCCATGGGTTTGACCAATTATCTCATTGATGCCCAGATTCCGCTGAAAATGCTCGATTTTTTTAAATTGCATATTCAGAGCAGGATTGTATTTCTGCTGGTGCTGAATGGATTTCTGCTGGCCGTGGGCTGTACCATGGGTATATTTTCAGCGCTGGTCGTAGTGGTTCCGCTGATGGGGCCGATCGCCCAGGCCTATGGCATCCATCCCATCCACCTGGGCATTATCTTTCTGACCAATCTGGAAATCGGCGCCTCCATTCCACCGCTGGGGGTCAATTTGTTTATTGCCAGCATGCGCTTTGAAAAGCCGGTTTTACGGCTTTATGTTGCCTCATTGCCCTTTATTGCGATTCTTCTGCTTGCCCTGGCAATTATCACCTACTGGCCGTCTTTAAGTCTGGTTCTGGTGGAATAAAAATATCGCCCGACTATTGCAAAAATCTGTTGTTCGCGTATAATGCGGCAGAATAATTCTAAAACAACGCCGGATGGCCATTGGCGAGCCGCACCTGCCGGGAACCATCAGGACGCTAAGCGCTTATTCAACCACCTTGGAACTGGCCCGGAAGAATGGAAAAAATTCTCATTGCTGAAGATGATACGAAACTTCGAAATTTTTTTAAAATGTACTTTGAAAGGCATAAGGATACCTTCGAAGTCATCTTTGCCGGTGATGGTGAAGAAGCCATTGAGATATTGAATAAAAAATATATTGCTCTGGTTATTACGGATATTTTGATGCCCAAGCTCGACGGCATCGGGCTGCTGGCCTACATTAATAACAAGTACCCGCATATTCCCTGCATTGTTGTCACCTCCCATCCGCCGGAGGGTCTGGCGCAAAAACTGTCCAATGACAAACTCATCCGTATATTTCAAAAACCGTTTCGACTCGCCGAATTAACCGAAGCCATTCTCAAGGCCCTTGAACCGGACATCCCGGACGGAATATTAAAGGGAATATCCGTTGCCAGTTTTTTACAGATGATCAAGCTTGAAGAAAAAACCTGCCTGTTTGAAGTGCTTTCGCCGGGGATGGGCAAGGGTTTTTTTTATTTTAACAACGGTGTGCTATTTGATGCCGTTTACGGAGACCTGAGAGGGGAGGAAGCGGCTTTCAAGTTAATCGTCATGCAAAAGGCCGAGATCCGTTTCAGAAACCTTCCCAGAAAAAAAATCGCCCGGCGGATCAAGAAGGAACTGACGGGTCTCATCATGGAGGCTGCGCGGCGAATGGATGAATCCAATGGATAAGGTACTGATTGTTGATGACGATCCGATATTTTTAGATCGCCTTCGGGAAGAGCTGCAAAAATATGTGGGGCAATTCAGGTTGGTAACGGCGACAAACGGAGCGGAAGCCATAGAAATCATGGAAAAAGAGCGTATTTCAGTCTTGATTACGGATTTGGATATGCCCCAAATAGACGGGCTGGAACTGCTGGCACATATGCGCAAGCATCGCCCCCAAATCCCTTGCGTCGTGATGACGGAGCCGAAAACTCCTGATGTTGAAGATAAGGCGGATCGGGATTCTATTTTCCGTTATATCGCCAAACCCTTCGGCGCTGACCAACTTTTCGTGCTGATCATGGAAGGATTGGAACGGCTGGACGAGGGGCTTTTCTGGAGGGAACACCGCAACAAATAGTGTCCATAAACTTGTCGTTTTGTAAAAGTGAATACAGATGGATCTTAAGGAAACTATCAAGACGCTTTTCCGCGAAATAGAGGTTTATCGTTCCCACAGCCTGTTTGAAGAGGCTCAAGAAAAATGCCGGAAATTGGCAAAAGTGATCCAGCAAAACGACCGGGTAAAAAATAAACAGGAACTTTTAAACATTGTTGCCGAAAAGATTAAGACTCTGGAAAAAGAATCCCACAGGGTCGAAGCGGCGGCCGCATCAGCCCAAATGACGACAAGGGAACAGGAACTTGTCAAGCAGTTATTCGCTTTTTCAGAAGAAAAGGATGAAGATTCAGCCGCATGGGAAGGAGCGACGGCCCTGTTGGTCTTCGGCCAGTTTAAAAGGGCCTTGAATGAGTTTCAAAAATTAATCAGCAGAGAGTCGCTTCGGGTCGATGCCGCTAAAAGTATTTTACGGTGCCATATCGGTCTTTCTTCCCTGGATGAAGCCGTCAGGCAATATCATCAATGGCTTTCGAGCGACCAGTTCCCTGCCAGGGAGTTCGAGAGTATCCGTTCTTTTCTTCAGGATATTCTTGAAAAAAAGGGGATCAAACAGACCCTGCCGAAACCGGCCGCGAGCAAGGATGTCAGGGAGGAAAATACCGAGGAAGAAGAGTTCATTGATATCTTAAGTATTCAATTTCCAGGTCAGTTCAAGCATTTGGACGGGCAGGACGTTGTCCTTGACGTCGCCTACCAGAGAGGCAATCTGATCAGCGTGATTATCCTGGGGGCGGACCAGACGCTGATTAAAAAATTCAAGACCGGCTTGAGAATCGATGACGTCCAGTTTTTTTCACCGGCGGTCGTGTTCCGCTCCCCTTGTCTTGTTACTGCTGTGAACCAGATTCTGACAGGCCCCCAAAAAGGAGGGCACGCCCTGGTGATGCAGGTTTTGAATGAATAAACCGCAAAGAGGCAGGACATGGCGGCAGACCACGTTCTGCTCCCGGCAGAGCCATTTAGAGGTGACCCCCGCAAGGCGGGATCTTCGACTGGCCCTTTGAAAATTTCGCCATTTGGCGGGGGAGGACCAGGTTTTTCATATTGCAACAAAAAAAGGGGGACCCATGACAAAAAAGGTGTTAACGGTGGATGATTCGTCCAGTGTTCGTAAACTGGTTGAATTTACACTTAAAACAAAGGGGTTTGGGGTAAGCTCCGCCGGTAACGGACTGGAGGCGTTGGAGCTGATGGCCAAGGAACGGTTTGATGCCGTTATCTTGGATATCAATATGCCGCAAATGAACGGACTTGAATTTTTACAAAAGATCAGGGCCGATAGTACCTTTGCTTCCATTCCGGTGGTGATGCTGACAACCGAGGGGCAGGACGAGGATAAGGACAAAGCGGTCTCCCTGGGAGCGACCGCCTATATTGTAAAGCCTTTTAAACCTACTCAACTGTTGAGCCTATTGGAAAAAATCTTACCTTCTTCCTGATGTCGGGTGATTTGTCAGGGGCCCGGGTCAAATTTAAAGATCGGGTGGTAAACGCGCTTTAGGAGACGTTTCATGACTGATGAAAATGGTGCGCAGGATCTGGACGATCAGATACTCCAGCGGATGCTGCAGGACTTCCTGGAAGAGGCTCGGCAGCATCTGGATCAGCTGAACCTGAATCTGATCCAGCTGGAAGAAGATCCGGCGGCCGAAGAGACCATCCAGGTGATTTTTCGGACGGTTCACTCCCTAAAGGGATCCGCCGCCTTTGCCGGGTTAAAGCAAATAAGTGAAGTCGCCCGCAAGATGGAGGACGTTTTTGGGTCCGTTCGCAAAGGAACGCTCGGCATTACGGCTCTCCTGATTCAAACAATGTACGAGGGGGTGGATGTCCTGACGACGCTGATAGACAGGGCCGGGTCCGGCGGCAATGCCGAGGCGGACGTCTCTTTTATTCTTAAAAAACTGGACGGCCTCCCCAACGACAAGATTTCCGGGGTTGAAGCGGAACCGGATAGCGCCAAGGCGGCCGGCGATGAATCCAAGGAATTGTTGGGCATATATAAGAGCAGTTACGACCAGCTGGCGGCCTTGAAACATCTGGTCTACGCTTCCGCCCATCTATCGGATCCGGAGTCACTGGCCGGACTTTTTTCCAGGCAGATTCAGGATGGGCTGGCCCCGGAAAGGAATGCCGTCTGGCTGGTAACAGCGGATCAAAAGGTAACGGAGATCGCGCGCGATGGAGAAATTGTGGACAAAGATCATCGCAGAACGCTGGAGATTGAATCATCAGAAACCCTGAAATGCGTGATATATGATCAGCTGACGGTATGGCCGTCCAGAAGCCCGGGTGATATAGAGGCAGTATTGCCGGGATTTAAGTCGCCCGTTATCTTTCCCGTCAAGGCCCAGCCCCAGGCTTTCGGTTTTCTGGTTTTGGATCCGGAAGAATCGGCTGAAGTGGAAATATACCAGTTTATCGGCCAATTTGCAGCCATGATGCTCAACAACTCCAAACTCCACCAGAAGGTTGAAGCGCAGCGAAAAGAGCTGGACGAGATGACCGGGATCCTGTTCAAGCAAAACGCGCAGTTGTCCGCTCTTTATCATGTTGAACTGGAAATGATGAAGGCGAAAGATACGGCCGGCCTCTTCCGCATTCTGGTGGACGCAGCCGTCAATGACCTGGAAGCCGCCAAAGCGGCAGTCTTTCTCATCGATGAACCCACACAGGAATTGGTGGGGGTTGCGCAAAGCGGCGGCCTTGAGGGAATTGAATCCCTGCGGTTTCCCATCGGCAAGGAAGCGCCCATCAGGCACTCCCTGGAATCAGGCCGGGTGGTATCTTACAGGGATAGCGCTGAAGAACTCCGCCTGGGTCTCCACCTGCTGCAGGACTGGATTGTGATATCTCTTAAGGGGCGGGAGCGGACATGCGGGGTGCTGGTGGCCGTGATTGAAGATGATGACATCATCGATCCGATTTCTATCCTGGTCAATAATGCTGGCATCCTGCTTGATAATCTCAGGTTGATGGAAAGCACTCCGCCGTCATGATGTCTATAGGCCTTCTGAACCGGATTGCCGGTTTAATTGGGTTTTTATGGGAACCGAATATTCTGAAGGCAAAAACAGTGGGTCTCCCTATCTGAAGGTGACAGGCTAAATGGACAAGGTTCTGATCGTAGACGATGATGCGCAGCTGTTATTAATTCTGACGGAAGCTTTAGGGAAATACAGCGGAAAATTTAAAGTCAAAACCGTCAAAGACGGACTGGCTGCCATCAAAGCGATGCAAAAAGAGCAGTTTTCCCTGGTGGTAACGGACATCCAGATGCCCAGGGTTAACGGCCTGGTCCTGCTGGCCTATATGGCCAGGAATTTTCCGGAAACACCCTGTATCGTCATGACGGGTTACGGAACACCGGGTCTGGAAAAAAGGCTGGCCCGGGATTCCCTGTTCTACATGACCAAGCCGTTTAAATTGTCGGAGATGGCCGAGGCGATTATTTCCCACCTGGATCAGCATATAATGCTGGGCGGGACCTTGACCGGGGTATCGGTGACCGGTTTTTTGAGGCTGGTTGAAATGGAGTGTATTACCTGTCTGTGTGAAATCAAATCAGCGGACAGTGAAAAAGGGTATTTGTTTTTCAATGGGGGCACCCTCTACAATGCTTTTTACGGAGAGCTGAGGGGGGAGGTTGCGGCCATAGGGTTGCTTAAAATGAGCGGCGCCACCATCCGGTATAAAAAGCCGCCCCAGAAAAAAATTAATCGACAGATCAAGCGGGATCTGTCGGCCTTGCTGGCTGAAGCCGAGGGGGTTTAAAAGCCCGACCTGTCAGAGGGTCATCCCATTCCGTGTCTTAGAGGGAAATTGAAAAAATGGACAACGTCCTGATCGTTGACGACAGCGAAATGCTGATGAATTATCTGGAAGAGTCTTTTACCAAGTACCGGGACAAGTTTGCTTATTTTTTGGCCAAGGATGGTTTGGAAGCCATCGAAATTTTAAAAAACGAAACGATTGCCCTGCTGGTAACCGATCTTCAAATGCCCAGGATTGACGGACTGGGGCTGCTGGCCTATACCAATAAATACCATTCCAATATTCCCTGCATCGTCATGTCGGCCCATGGAACGCCTTCAATCAAACAGACACTGCATAAAGACATCCTGCAATTCATCGAAAAACCGTTCACGGCCGAGGCGCTTGCCAAAGCCATTATGGCGGCTTTGAAACGCGGTCTGCCGGAGGGATCCCTGTCCGGGATATCCATCATGAATTTTTTGCAGATGATTGAAATGGAACAGAAGACCTGCCTTTTTGAAGTGGAGACATCCGGCAACCCCAAAGGGTTCTTCTATTTTAAAGGCGGTGAACTGCATCATGCCGTTTGCGGTGATCTGAAAGGGGTGGAGGCGGCCATAAAGATGATCCAGATTGAAAATACGACCATCAATTTCAGAAAGCCCCCCGGCAGAAAAATACCGAGAGGCATTCACATGAAACTGACGGCATTGATCCTCGAGGCGGCCCGGCGCAAGGATGAGGGCTGATTCCTTCCGGGCGGTGTAATCTGAATGATGAAAAATGCGGGGATAAGGAAAGAGAGCGTGCGGCGTGAATGATGTCAAAGAACAATTTGACGACCTGCTGCTGAATGATCCGGAGTTGGTGGCGAATTTCATCGCTGAGTCCAAGGAGCATCTGGAATCGATAGAAGATGATTTTTTAAACCTCGAGAAGCACAAGGACCATCCGGACCAGGAACTTTTGAATAAGGTCTTCCGGGCGATTCATTCGGTCAAGGGGGCGGCCGGCTTCCTAAGCCTCGACAATATGACCCGCCTGGCGCATGTCATGGAAACTCTGCTGGCCGATATGCGGTCAGGCAAGATCCTGGCGGAGTCGCAATATGTTGACGCGCTTTTGGCGGGAGTCGATCTGCTGGCGTTGATGCTGGATGATGTTACCCGTCATCAGGATGTGGATATTACTGCGGTCCATGACCGTCTGACCGGACTTCTTGAGGGGCGGGCGACCGCGCCGGACCGTTCTGTTCCCCAGCCGCCTGCCGGCGCTGCAGCCAAAAATATTCGTTTGCCGGAGAAGGCCGCTGCAGACCGCGGCGACACGGTCCGCATCCCTGTCGATACACTGGACAAGCTCATGCTGCAGGCAGGGGAACTGGTCCTGGTGCGCAACCAGCACCTCCTGGCCGCAGATGAATCCGACCCCGTATCGCGTTCCATCGCCCATCGGCTGGATCTGGTTACGGCCGAACTGCAGGAAACCATTATCCGCACGCGGATGCAGCCTATCGGCAAAATTATCGGCAAGTTTCCCCGAATTGTGCGCGAGCTTGGGAAGCGTCTCGGCAAACAGATCCTGATTGACATCAGCGGCAGTGAAGCCGAATTGGATAAAACGATTCTGGAATCTCTGACAGACCCCTTGACCCATATTATTCGAAATTGCTGCGGTCATGGAATTGAATCCCCGGCGGAGCGGGTCCGGGCCGGCAAGCCGGAAACCGGTCTGATAAAGCTAAACGCCTTTCATGAAGCCGGACGGTTCATCATTGAAATCCGGGACGACGGCAGGGGGATCGACCTGGCTCTGATCCGAAAAAAAGTAACGCAAAAAGGTCTGAAAACCGCGGCTGAATTAGAGCAAATGAGCGACAAGGAGGTTCTGCACCTGGTCTTTCTGCCCGGGTTCAGCACGGCGGATGAGGCCAGCCAGGTTTCCGGACGGGGCGTCGGAATGGACGTTGTCAAGAACGCTGTTGAAAAACTGGGCGGTGCATTTGAGATTGTTTCTGCGCTGGGTGAGGGGACCGCAGTTCATCTCAGACTGCCGCTGACCCTGGCCATCATGCCCGCGCTCATTGTTTCCCAAAACGGCAACCTGTTTGCCATACCCCAGAACAGCCTGGTGGAACTGGTTTGCCTGTACGATGAAGACATGCGGACTAAGATCGAATATGCCGACGGTCTGGAAATTTGCCGCTTGCGGGGGCGGCTCCTGCCCATGGTAAGACTGTCCGAAGTGCTGGCAAGACCGATGCGGTTCAGCCGAGAGACCGGCGTTGAGATCGCCGGAAAGTACCAGCAGCAGGAAACGATTCCTTCGGAACCGGCTGATAAGACCGGGCCTGAGAAAGGCGCCGAATTAAAAGAGTCCCTGAACTTCGTCGTTCTCAGGGCGGATAACAGCCGTTATGGATTGATTGTCGACGGCATCCTGGGAACCGAAGAGATCGTGGTCAAACCCATGCACCGGGCCGTGAAATCCCTGGACATTTATGCGGGAGCCACCATTATGGGCAACGGCAAGGTCGCCCTGATACTGGATGTTGAGGGGATTGCCAGACACGCAGAACCCATGCTGGATATTGCCGTGACGGCTGAAGCCGGTGACAAGGATTCGGCTGGCCAGGATTTGCAAAGCGTGCTCCTGTTCAGATCCGGTCCGAAAGAGCAGTTTGCCATGCCCGTTCCGCTGATACGCCGTATTGAAAAAATTAGCATGTCCGCCATTGAGCGGATCGGGGACAGGGAATATATCACGGTTGACGAAAAATCGACACGGGTGCTGCGCCTGGATCATGCCCTGAAAGTGACCCCCGTTGCGGAACATGAAAGCATGCATCTGATCCTCCCCAGGCTTTTCAGCCGGCCGGTGGGTATTCTAATATCGGACCTGATTGATATTGAAGAAACGGCCGCTGAACTCAATACTGAAAGTTATCCGGAAGACGGTTTGCTGGGCACGGCCATTATTCGCAATACCATGACATTGTTTGTGGATATTAACCGTCTGGTGGAAATCGTCGAACCGGAGTGGTCTAAAGGAGTCCTTTCGTAATGAAAGAAACGCAGACCCCGATCCGCCAGTTCTGCACCTTCCGGATAAACGGGCGGCTCTATGGCATTGATATCCAGGATGTTAAGGAGGTCTGCCCCGAGGGCGGTTTTACGCCGATATTTCATGCACCCCAGGCGGTCAAGGGGTATATGAACATTCGGGGATGGATCTATCTGTTGCTGGATTTGCGGCGGATTTTGAGGATCCAGGAGAAAGCGGCGGAAGGGGCCGGCCGGGTCATTCTGTTTAAGCCGGGAGTGGGCGAAAATTTCGGTATCCTGGTGGATGCCATTGCCGACATCGAGACGGTTGATCAGGCGCAAATTGAAAACCGCCGCAAGCAGGACCGGGAGCTTCCGGAGGGTGCGGAGCGTCGCGGCATCGATATCGCCCTGGGGATCTGCAAAATGGAAAAGGAACTGCTGGTTATATTAAACTCAAGGAACCTGTTGGGCATCGTCGCCAGCCCTAAAACCCGCTTGGATTAGTTTAACGCTAACACTGAAGTCTGTTTTTCAGGGTATTTGGAATTTCAACAAGCGAATGAAACGCCAACAAAGCAAATTCCGTTCGGGGTCGGATATTTAATCAAACAATGAAAATCAAAATCCTCATCGTCGATGACTCCCGGATCTTTCGCAGCGCCGTTGCCGAAAGCCTGGCTGCTGAAGCGGATATCAAAGTGGTCGGTTCCGTCTGGAATGGCGCCAAGGCGATTGAATCTATCCGGTCCCATCCGCCCCATCTGGTCACCCTTGACGTCGAGATGCCGGAGATGGATGGCATCGAGACGCTGGCGGCCATCCAGAAAATCAATGCAGACAATAAGGATTCCAGGCCCATCGGCGTTATCATGCTCAGCTCCCATACCCGTGAAGGGGCCGACATCACGATTAAAGCCCTGGAGATGGGGGCCTTTGATTTTATCCAGAAACCCGAGGGGAAAAACCTTAAGGAGAGTTTTAGCATCCTTCGCCGGCAACTGATAGCGAAAATCCGTCACTTTGCAGCCGATGGGTCCCCGGCGGTTTTTGCGAAGCCGTTCTCTGCTCCAGACCCTTTGCCGGCGGCGCTGTCATGGTCGCCGGCCGACTCAAAAATCAGGGGAATTTTAATCGGCGTCTCCACCGGGGGACCCAGGGCGCTGGCGGAAATGCTGCCGCCGCTTTGTGAAAAAACAGATGCCCCTATATTCGTCGTTCAGCACATGCCGCCTACATTTACCCAATCACTGGCCAAAAGCCTGAACACAAAATGCCGTCATACCGTGATAGAGGGGACACATCAGGATGTGGTGCGGGAGGGGCACGTCTATATTGCACCCGGCGGGCGGCACATGCTGCTGGTTAAAAAGCGAAATGAAATCATAACGGTTGTCAACGACCAACCCCCGGTCAACGGCTGCCGGCCATCCGTCGATATCCTTTTTATATCCGCTGCAACGGTTTACGGACAGGATGCCGTTGCCGTGATTCTGACCGGCATGGGGGCGGACGGCACCGAAGGGGCCAGAATTCTGAAACGGACCGGAGCTGTCATCATCGCACAGGATGAAGCGACCAGCGTGGTGTGGGGGATGCCCGGCAACGCCTGGGCCTCAGGCAATGTGGACCACGTTCTGCCCCTGGGGGATATCCCCGGGGCGGTGGCCGGCCTCATGCGCCGGTCCAGTTCGCCGACCGAATATGATAAGGCCGGACAGGGCGTTTTGCATACGCCCCGTTTACCTGCCTGAAGCTCACCGCAACTATTTTTTTTCTATCTTGAAACGGTCGACCATAGATTGAATTTCAACGGCCATTTTTGCCAGTTCACCGGCCGAAGCGCTGACCTGCTGGGCGCCGCTGTTGGAATCATTGGCAGCCTGACTGACCCCCTGGGTATTGGCCGAAACCTCGGTCACGCCTTTAGCGGCCTCGGCCGTGCTTTGGGAAACATCATTGGCGCCCCTGGCGATTTCGGCGATGGCCGAGGCGATATTGTTGACACCGCTGCTGGCCTGCTGCACATTGCCGGATATCTCGTTGGCCGTGATTGTCTGCTGTTCAACGGATTTGGTGATGACCAGGGAAGATTCATTCACCTGGGTGATGATGTCGGCGATTTTGCCGATCGCTTTGGCCGCCTGTTTTGAGTTGACCTGAACCCCCTCAATCCGCTTGGCGATATCTTCGGCAGCCTGGGCGCTCTGACGGGCTAGCTCTTTAATTTCGTTTGCCACAACGGCAAACCCCTTGCCGGCGTCACCGGCTGAAGCCGCCTCAATGGTGGCATTAAGGGCCAGCAGGTTGGTCTGATCGGCGATTCGCTTGATCAGGCTGGTGACCTTGTCGATCTCCCTGGCGGCCGTGCTGAGGTCCGCCATGGTCTCCGTTGCCGAAGTGGTCATGGCCGCTGCCTTTGCGGCGGTATTCGATCCCGCCTGGGCGTTTGCGGCAACATCCTTGATGGATACGGACATTTCTTCTATGGCCGAGGCCACGGCATCCATATTCTGGGACATCTCTTCGGCCGTGGAGGAAACGCTTTGAATGTTGACACTCATCTCTTCTGCGGCCGAGGCCATGGAATTGATGTTGGCGGACATCTGTTCGGTGGCGCCGGCCACCGTCCCGGACTGGGCGCTCATTTCTTCGGCGGACGAAGCCATCTGGGCGGAAACCGTGGACATCTCTTCAGCCGCACTGGCCAGCATGTCGGCATTGCCCTTGATCCGTGCGATCATGCCGGATAAATTCTTGCAGGAATTGTCCAGGGCCGTGGCCATATGACCGATTTCATCCTCCCTGTCCATATTCAGGCGTTGCGTCAGGTCCCCGCTGGCGATGGCATTGGCCAGCGTCACCACACTTAAAACCGGCTGGGCCACCCGGTCTGCGATGATCTTTGAAATGACAACCAGGGCGGCCAGGGCGGCCAGGCCGAAGCCCAGGAGCCAGAGCTGCAGTTTCCTTTTCTCGGTGGTGCCGTATCGGCTGACGCGCTGATCGATTTCAGTGATGACCTGCTCGGGCATGGCAACCATCAGGGCGCCGATTTTCTCACCTTTGGCATCGACGATGGCGGAACAGGCCGACCGGTATTTTTTACCGGCCAGGGTTAAAGACAGGTTTTTGGGTTTATCGGTGGCAAAAATTTCATTCAGGATTTCCGGCGGCAACTGCAGGGACTGAGCGGTTGCGGCCTCTTTGTCCTGACCGCTGAACCCCTCCTGGACGATCGGTGTGTCATTAATGTATACGGCGGAAGCCAGGCCGGTTGTTTCGTAAAACTGCTTTAATGGCTTTTGATAATTGTTCAGAATCTTTCCGCCGATCAATATCCCAATCGGTTCTTTCAGTCTGTCTTTAACAACCCTGGCCGCATGCATACCCAGAAAATCCTTTCCGGCGAACCGCGGGTTTGTCAGTTGAAACGCCTTGATGAAATCGGCGTCGAGCTTTGCCACCGCTTGCAGGGTGTTTTCATCCGCCTCAAGATAGGATTGCATGGCCTTAAGGACCCGGTTGACTTTCTGCCATAATTCCGAGGACTGATAATACGTTTCAAGCCACTTGCTATCAACGCCGTTATATACTTCGGATGGAACCGATGCGATGTACTTGCCCTCAAGGTCAAACAGAAGAATAAAGTCGATTTTATCGGTCTGGACTCTGAATTCATCGAGGGTCCCGGTGATCTGGACAGTTGCCCGGGGTCCGATCATCTCGACGAGGATGGGACTGCGGGCCACCTGGGCGGTATAATCCATGATATCTTCCATTATCGTTTCAATGGTTGATTTAAACACACCGTGATAACCGGTCAGGGTTGTATTGCTCATGGTCGTCAGTTCTTTCGAAAGTATCTGGGACTGGGTCCGGATACTGGCGCCAAGCTTTAGGGATATCAGGACGGCCATCGCTAAAATGATGACGGCAGCGGTAATACAGAATGTCAAGAGTATATTGGTTTTAATGCTTTTCATCAAAAACCCTCCTATTCGTTGGCGGTTTTTATTTTGATTATTTTCCAGTCGCCGGCTTCCTTTTTTAATATCAGGGCCTGGTAGGTTTCATCCGAATAGTTCGAAGAACTGTACGCGAGTAAAAAGCTGACTTCGGTGCGATTATCCGTCACAGGTTCTGCGATACGGATATCTTTAATTTCCAGCCGGATCCATTCTTTCAGGCTGTTCTTTTGAGCCTTGTCTTTTCGCCACTCGTTTTTGCTCATTTCCTGTGAAGTAAAACTGTCCGAATAAAAGGACATGAAGGTTTCCATATCCCCTCCCTTTCCGGCCGCATTCTCCCAGGCGGTTTTCCATTTCATCAGGAACGCCTCAACTTCGTCGGACGTACTGATGTTCGCAGGGACCGGCTGTGCCGGTGGCGCTTCCCTGGATTCAATGGGGGGGGGCGGGACGGGCCGAACGATTTTATGAAGCGTCTCCGTCACGGCAGGCTTGTCGGGGGGGGGGGCTTGCTGGGGCTTTAACATAATAAATGTTAAAGCGGCGGCGACCATCAGAACGGCGCCGACCATATAAACCGGGCGGATTATTTTTATCTTGTTTTTTTCCGGCTTGGGCTTCGGAACACTTTTATCGGCTTTTGGTTTTTGAATCGCTTTTGCAGCTTTGGGCGTTGGGATTTTTTTGTCACCCACGGGTTTTGGAACATCTTTTTCCTCAATCTCAATTCTGATGTCCGGGAACTCTTCGATAATTTCCTGGCGTTTGTGGATGGCATCGGGTTTGCCCTCAAATTTGCGAAATATACCCTCGACGCTGCGTTCAATATTACGACTGTTCGGTGACAGGTCAGATTTCACGCTGCCGGGGCCCGCTTTTTTTTTTGAGGTGTTCTTTTCCCCTTCGGTCATTTTAACTCCTGAAACAGAATGAATCGGTTGAGCCTTTAAATCCGTATGAAACGCTTCAGAATATCCGGGTGCTTCACTATACTTCCATTCCCAGGCTTTCCATGATTTTCCCGATCAGGTCTTCCTGTGAAAACGGTTTGATCAGGAAGTTCCTGGCGCCATGATGGAGTGCTTCGGAAATTTTCTGTCGTTCCTGCTCGGTTGAAACGAAGGTAACCGGGATCCCCTTTAAAAGGCTGCTGGATTTAAGAATTTTCAGCATTTCGATACCGTCCATGACCGGCATGTTCCAGTCCAGAAGGATCAGGTCGACCCTGACGCCTTCGGTGTTGAGGATCTCCAGCCCTTCTTTGCCGTCGGCAGCTTCAAGAAATTCAAAACCCAGTACGTCAACGGCACGTTTGATAAACTGTCGGGTTGCTTTTGAATCGTCTACGGATAAAATTTTCATAACGGGGACTCCTTATTTGAGTTCTTTTGCATAATAAAATCCCATGGTATGCCGAAACATTCTATAGTCCTGGGTCAGATTGAATAGGGACTCTGAAGCGCCCAGAAAGAGATTCCCGCCCGGTCCCAAAACCCTGGAGATACGCTTCAGAATGTCTTTTTTGAATTCATTTGAAAAATATATCAGTACGTTGCGGCAAAAAACAATATCCTGATTCTCGAGATGATAGAAATCATCCTGCAGGTTCAGCTTTTGAAACCGGACCATTTTTTTAACGTCATTTTTTATGACCCAGACCTTACCGTCCGGATCGAAATATCGGTTTTTAAGCTCTTCCGGAAGCCCGCGGGACATGGCCAGACCATCGTAGCGACCGGCCATGGCAATATAAAGCACGGCTGAGGAGATATCCGTTCCCAGTATTTCAACGTGCTCGGGTTTTAATATCTGCTGTTTGCGGATGAACTCCAGCACGGTCATCGCAATCGAATACGGTTCCTGTCCGGTTGAACATCCGGCGCACCAGATTTTAATTTTACTGCGCCTGCCCGATCCAATTTCAGCGGCAAAATTTTTAAAAAGCTCTTCCCCCAAAATGACAAAGGGGCTTTCATCCCGGAACCAGAATGTTTCATTGGTGGTAATGGCTTCAACAATTTTATCGCGCAACCTGAAAGAGACGTCCGAAAGCGCTTTATGGTAAAGTTCGGCAAATGAATTACAGCCGCTTTCGACCATCAGGGATGTCAGGCGGGTGCACACAAGATACATTTTTTCTTCAAGCAGGAAGATACCGCAGTTTTGTTCGATATAATCCCGAAGAAGATGAAATTCATTGGAATCTATTTCTGCTGTCGCAAACCTCATGATCTATTCGGTCCGTTCAATTATTTCTGGCGGCCCCTGAGGGCCGCTTGAACTGTTTCAACTACCTGCTTTTAAGATAAAAACTTCTATAAACGTAAACAAAATTAGGTATTTCTCAAAGGCCCGGGATCAGAAAGTATAAGGGAATCAGGGCGGCAAGTCAATAATGATCCCGCGATCGGACAGGTCCCCGGGTGGTTTGCCCATCATCACCCTGATTCACCGTCAAGAAAAGTAAAAAACCTCGTTGATCCTGAAGAATCAGGGTGATAGGTTAATTTTAGACAAA